>JAQXLM010000001.1 GCA_029012125.1 Eubacteriaceae bacterium
TTTACCTATAAAATACTATACCCTCACCTTTGTACTGTTTTGTATACAGAATACAAGGCTTATTTCATAACCAATACTATCTAAAATATATCGTCCCGTCAACACCCTTTTCATAAAAAAAAATGTCTTTTTTTCAATACATTCAGGTGATTCAAAAATGACTCACCCAAGACATTTTTGAGTTTGCATATCTTTCTCTTTGCGTAATATTTTAACCTGAATTTCTCAATACTATCATAATGAAGATATCTTTTATGCAGGAGGACTCAAGTGCATGTTAAATCCCGGAGGAGCTCATAAATTTGAACGATTCATAATCCTATTTCTGATTATTTCTGTTGCTGTTTTGCTGCGTCGCGCGCTAATGCCTCTTTGGATTGCCTTAGCCATAGCATATGTTCTCGATCCTCTCGTAGGCTTCTGGCAGGAAAAGCTGGGTGGCAGACGCATTCTCGGTGTCATTTTGGGCTACATCACTGTTTTGTCAGTGTTAACTGTTCTCATATGGAGTTTTGCTGATATAGTATCAGACGAATTGGCAAGAGGTACCTTGCAGAAATCCCTTTCTGTTCTGCAGGAATACTATGAAAAGTATCAGGGTCTGGTAGAGGAGCTTTCCGGCTTCTCATTTTCAGGCGCAGGCATACGGCAGCTGCTTAAGAAACTGGGGACAAGCTCCGTTAACATTCTCATCAGTCTTGTTGCCAGTATTTATATTTTGCGTGATAAGGAATTCTTCCTTTCTCTGCTTAACAAGTCGGGGCATCTCCTCTTTCCTCAAAAAACACACGGAATTATTCGGGAAATCGCCTACGATATTAATGATGTGGTTTCTGCATTCATCAAAGGAGTTTTCATAGACTCCAGCCTCATTGCTATTATGGATACACTGGTGCTTACCATTCTGGGGGTGGAATATGCCCTCTTCATCGGATGCTTTGCCGGTATTATGAACATAATCCCATATTTCGGTCCAGTCCTTGGTCTGATTCCGGCTTTCATATCTGCTTTTTCTGACGGAGGCTTTGCTCAGGGTTTCATCGCATGTGCAGGTCTTCTTTTGGTTCAACAGCTTGAGAGCAACTATCTGTATCCAAAAATAGTGGGCAAGTCCGTCGGACTTCACCCACTATTCGTTCTTCTTTCTGTTTCTGCTGCAGGCTACTTCGGAGGCATCCTGTGGATGATTCTCGCCGTGCCCATTGCCGGTATCATTAAGGTTCTCGTAGTGACCTGGGCATACAGACAGTAGCTCGCACTAGATATTGCGCAAATCTGAGGCTATCAAAGTCTTGCTCCTGGTCTCCTCATCCTTGTATTTCACAACTCGCGCCGGCACTCCGGCTACAACGGCACCTGCCGGTACATCTGATATTACCATTGACCCCGCTGCAATGACTGCACCTTTGCCTACGTGAACTCCTTCAAGAATTACCGAGTTGGCGCCAATCATCACATCGTTTTCCACAATTACAGGCTTTGCACTTACAGGCTCAATTACACCGGCGATAACAGCCCCGGCTCCTATGTGACAGCCGGAGCCTACTATGGCTCTTCCTCCCAGCACAGCACCCATATCCACCATGGTTGAATCCCCTACTGTAGCTCCGATGTTGATTATGGCTCCCATCATTATTACGGCTTTTTTCCCTATATGTACCTTTTCCCTGATTATTGCTCCCGGCTCTATTCTTGCCTCCAGGTTCTTGGTGTCCAGCAGGGGAATACCGCTGTTTACGGAAACAGTCTCAATTTCCAGTTCTTCAATTATCTCCGCATTGCTGAAAAGAATTGGTTTTATGATTTTCCAATCGCCGAATACTATCTTTGATTGCTCACCGAAAACCTTGCATCCGGGAAATTCCGGCTGATGGCTTTGGTCTGAAAAATTAACATAGACTTTGACGGAGGTCTTTTTCTCTGCCTCGCTTATGTATTTGATAATCTGCTCTGCATTCATAATATCTCCTCCCGGGTTATTCTATGCCCGGAAGAAGTATTTCATGTTTATTATTGTGCCTTGTCAGGCTTTGCACCGTGGAACTGATAGTAGCATACCTCCAGACGTCCGTTGTAAAGCTTTCTTCTTCTGTCTGCCGGTCTTTCCATAATTTTTCGTTCCACATCCTTGTCAGTAGTAATCATAAACAGTGACCAGGTAGGATTCTCCCTGAAAAATTCTTTATACTTCTTATATATATTGGCAATCTGCTGTGCTTCTCCGATTCTTTCTCCATAAGGCGGGTTGGTAATGATAATTCCTCCCGGTTCCTCTGCCTTGATGTCCTGCATGTCCATTTTCTTGAATACGATACAATCATCCACTCCCGCTTCTATGGCATTTTCCTCTGCTGCTGCAATAGCCTTAGGGTCAATATCAAAGGCAAAAATCTGCAGTTCAGCATCGTAGTTTATTGCGTTGAAAGCTTCCTTACGCTCCTCCTTCCATATGCGGGAAGGAATCAGTTCCCATTTTTCAGATGCAAAGGAACGGTTCAGACCCGGTGCAATATTTCTTCCTATCATAGCTGCCTCTATAGGAATTGTCCCCGAGCCGCAGCAAGGATCCATCATCAGTCTGCCTTCACGCCAGAAAGACAGCTGCACCATTGCCGCCGCCAGAGTTTCCTTAATAGGTGCCGCAACATCACATATCCTGTAGCCTCTTTTGTGCAGTCCCGGTCCGCTGGTATCGACAGTCAGGGTAACGTTGTCCTTCAGAATGGTAATTTTAACTGTATACTCCGCCCCTGTTTCCTCAAAACGCTGAACACAGTAATATTCCTTCAGTTTCTCAACAATTGCTTTTTTTACGATGCTCTGACAGGCAGGCACACTATGAAGCTTTGATTTTACGGAGGTACCTGTTACAGTGAATTTACCGTCCAAAGGAATGAGCTGCTCCCATGGGAGAGCCTTAGTCTGCTGAAAGAGCTCCTCAAATTCCAAGGCTTTAAACTCTGCCATCTTCAGCAGAACCCTGTCAGCACTTCTCAGCCACAGATTGCTGCGCACGATGGCTCTTTCATCCCCCATGTATGTGATCTTGCCATCTTCAGATTTTATTATCTTATACCCAAGACCCTGAATTTCCCTCTTTACCACGGCCTCAAGTCCAAATGTTGCTGTCGCTATTAATTCCAGTTTCATATTATTCTCCAGTATCAAAGATTCCATCCCACAGGTCATACCTGATGTAATGGAAATTAAACAAATCCCCGGAAAGCAATGCTAACCGAGGATGAGCTTACTATTATAAATAAGGTTCTCTTCTGTTCAGTGATGTGCCCTCCAGAGATTCCAGCTCGTTCAGTGCCTTGCCTGTTCCGATTGCAACGCAATCCGTTGGATTCTCTGCAATTCTTACATCAATGCCTGTACGCTGCTTGATTCTCTGATCGATTCCGTAAAGCAGTCCGCCACCGCCTGTGATTACAATGCCGGAGTTGCTGATATCCGCAGCAAGCTCAGGTGGAGTCTGCTCCAATACGCTGTGAACAGCTTCACAGATTGTGTGAAGTGGCTCTTCAAGAGCTTCCATAATCTCCTCAGAAGTAACCTGAACAGTTTTAGGAAGTCCTGTAACCAGGTCTCTTCCTCTGCATTCCATGGTAGCCACTTCTTCTCTAGGGAAAGCTGTACCTATCTGCTTCTTGATTTCTTCACCGGTTCTTTCTCCGATATACAGCTTGTGAACCTTTCTCATGTATTTTATGATAGCATCATCGAACTTGTCTCCTGCCATCTTAACCGAAGCACTGGTAACGATTCCGCCAAGGGAAATAACTGCGATGTCAGTTGTTCCGCCGCCAATATCGATAACCATTATTCCGTCAGGCTTGGAAATGTCAAGTCCTGCTCCGATTGCTGCCGCAACAGGCTCTTCCATAAGGTAAACCTCTTTACCACCGGCCTGAGTAGCAGCTTCTCTAACCGCTCTCTTCTCAACCTCAGTTACACCACTTGGTACGCAAACCATGATTTTAGGCTTGAAAAATCTGCTGCTTCCGCAGGTTTTCTTGATAAAATACTTAAGCATTCTCTCAGTGATATCGTAGTCGGAAATAACTCCGTCACGAAGAGGTCTAACCGCAATAATGTTTGCAGGTGTTCTTCCAAGCATCTGTCTTGCGTCTTCACCCACTGCAAGGATTTCATTGTTATCCTTGTTAATGGCCACTACTGACGGCTCGCTTAAAACGATGCCCTTATTTTTTATATATACTAATACGTTGGCTGTACCCAGGTCAATTCCTACTTCTGTTGCCATCTTAACTCTCCTTCCCGAATGTCATACTGTCTTATACTATATCTTTTACATTTACCACAATATTATAAACAATTTTTCCGTTTTTTTCAATTGCTATAAAACTCTATCGAAAGTTTTTTTCTAAATCCAGCAGTTTTCGCTTAACATCCATGCCTGATCCAAAGCCGGTCAAAGATCCGTCCGCACCGATTACCCTGTGGCAAGGCACGATAATGAGAAGACGATTCCTGTGATTGGCACCCCCAACCGCACGACATGCCTTTGGATTCCCAATATACTCCGCCTGCTGTTTATAGCTTCTTGTCTCTCCGTAGGGAATGTCCATCAGGGCTTTCCATGCTTTTATCTGAAAGTCTGTTCCCTGCAGAATAATGGGTAAATCAAACTTCTGTCTCTGTCCGTCAAAGTATTCTCTCAGCTGCCCGGCTGCTTCACGAAGAAGCTCCGTTTCCTCGTTTATGGCATCTGACCTTTCTTTCATCAAAGCATGATAACCGGCCTTATCAATATCCACATTGCATAGCCTGTCATTCTCCTCCGCCAGAAACATTCTGCCAATGGGCATCTCATAAATATAATAATGTATCATTTATTCTCTGAACCCTCTGCTTTTCTGACTTTGGCAAGCTCTATGGCCTCTTTTCCGGAAATATGCTCAATTTGGAACTCGATTATTGTAACTGCCTTCATCAGCTCATCGGCTTCCGCTTCAGCCTTTTCTTCAAAACCCTTGGAGTATTTGTCGGCAAGAAGCATTAAAGCTTCCTTCTTTTCTTCTACACTTTCCAATACTCTTGTCTCTCCAAACACAATAACGCTTCTGAAATATGTAGTAAGTTCTTCAGGTACGATTTCATCTGCATCGATTACAGTAAAGCTTGCCTTCTTATTCGTTGCAATTGCGTCAAGCTTATGGCCTTTGTTGGCCGAATGAAAATACAGCTTATCTCCCACCATGGTGTAACTTAGGGGAACTCCGTAAGGGTACTCTCCGTCATAAACGGCAAGAACTCCCGAAGTAGCCTTCTTTAGTATTGCTATACTCTGATCCTCACACAACAGCTGCATAGGATTTCTTCTCATCTTCCTGAACATTCTCTTTTCTCCTCTTTCGATTTACTCGTTAGTATACCACTCTTCATATACATTTACAACGAGTATATTCTACCCTTTCCCCTGCAAGAAGTATTCTTCCTGAATTTGTGTATAATTAGTTCCTATAATCAGGTACTATTAGGACTTATAATTCCTATATAGAGTTGATAGGAGGAATAAAAGTGCTTATTTTCGATTTATTTCAGATAGGTAACAATTTGCTGGTCTACAGAAAAAAGGCCGGCATGTCTCAGGCAGAACTGGCAGAGGCAGCAGATATTTCCGACAGAACGTATGCAGACATCGAACGAGGCACAGCTAATATGAGAATTTTAACGCTATTAAAGATATGCAGGGTTCTGAAAATTACTCCCAATGATGTTCTCACTGAGGAGGATTCACACGAGGATGAGTTGCCGGACTTCATACTTGATGGGTTGGAGACATGCACTCCCATAGAGAAAAAAACGGCCCTACGCCTTATGTCTACATATTTGAATTCTATTAAGTGATAATCATCACATTTGAAAAGGAGCTTATCACCATGATATGCTCCTTATCTTTTTCTGATTGTATTCTCTGTTATTTTACAGGCATTCTCTCAGTATGGCTTCAAAATCTGCCGGAGTCAAAGCCTTGTATCCCGGAAGTGCGTCCATTCCGTGGCAGGCCTTCTCTGCCATCAGTGGAATCTTCTCATCACCAATTCCTATTTCCGTCAGAGTTGAGCTCAGCCCCAGCTTGTTAAAGAAGAAGTCCTCAGTCAGTTCTATACTCTTTTCCGCAATTTCCATATTCGGTAATTTTGAGTCTATACCAAATACATTAACTCCGTATTCCACAAAACGATCTACAGTAGTATGGTCAAGCACATGTCTCATCCAGCGTGGTGTGACGATGGCAAGCCCTAAACCGTGAGTGATGTCATAGTAGGCAGACAGTTCGTGCTCAATTGAATGACAGCTCCAGGATACCTTCTGAAGGCCGGCAACAAGGCCGTTTATTGCCCATGAGCTGGTCCACATAAGATTTGCACGTGCTTCATAATCATCTGGATGTTCCATGGCAACAGGGGCATACCTGATTACGGTTTTCATCATTCCTTCCATAAATCTGTCCAGCATGTACATGCTGTTTCCATCGGGAACAAAATATGTTTCAAGAATGTGGGACATGATGTCGGCACTGCCACATGCTGTCTGAAATTTTCCTACAGAGTATGTAACAGTAGGATCCATGAAGGTTACCTTAGGCAACATTGATGGATGAGAAGCTTCCAGCTTATCCTCGGTAATATCATTGCTTATTACCGCAAAACAGTCCATTTCAGCTCCGGTAGCAGCAATCGTAAGGATAGATACGATAGGTATGCAGTCAGTGATTTCTCCCTTTCCGGTAATCAGATCCCATGCGTCCCCATCGTAAAAAGCTGCAGCTCCTATAAGCTTGGAGCAGTCAATGGTTGAACCTCCTCCAACTGCAAGAATTACATCTATGCCTTCTTTTTTGCAAATATCCGCACCGGCATTTACGCTGGATACTCTGGGGTTAGGGTCAATTCCTGACAGCTCGAACAGTTCAAGTCCTGCTTTCTTAATCTCCTCCACCGCTCTGTCATATAATCCATTTTTCTTGATGGAGCCTCCACCGTATGTCATCAGAACTTTTTTTCCGTATTTGGCCAGTTCCGGTCCCAGGTTACCAAGCTGATCCGGACCAAAGTATACCTTTGTTGGAATGTCATATACAAACCGGCTCATTTCAGGGTTCAAAATCATTTTAAGCACCTTTCCTTTCATATCTTAATCTACAAACACGTATTTCTTCATTCTGTCAAAGGCTTCCTCAATTCTACTCAGAGGTGATGCCAGGTTAAGTCTGATGTGACATGCTCCGTGGAATGCTCTTCCATCCTGCCACGCAACGCCAACATCCCAGCCTGCCTTGAGTACTTCATCTATGGTTTTCCCGTGATTCCTGCAGTATCGGCTGCAGTCCATGAACAGCATATAAGTGCCTTGTGGCCTGGATACCTCTACTCCGTCAAAGTTCTCGCTGATATATCGGCATGCAAATTCCACATTTTCAGTTAGAACATGTCTGAGCTGATCCACCCATTCATACCCCTCCGGCTTGTATGCACCTACGAGAGCATGCATGGACAGCACGTTCATCTCATTATAGTGTGGCAGCGAAGATTCTTTTTCTATTCTCTCACGCAGCCAGCTGTTATATATTATGTGATAGCTTCCAACCAGGCCAGCCAGATTAAATGTCTTTGATGGTGCATATAACGCTACCGTTCTTTCTCTTGCATCCTCAGAAACCGACTGAGTTGGGATATGCTTGTGGCCCTCCAGGGTCAGGTCGGACCAGATTTCATCAGATATTACATAAACATCGTATTTGCGGAACAGTTCCATTGCTCGAGATATTTCTTCCCTCTCCCAGACTCTGCCGCATGGGTTGTGAGGTGAACAGAAAATTGCTGCATGAATCTTATGTTCCTTCAGCTTTGTTTCCATATCATCAAAGTCCATTCGGAATACTCCGTCCTCATCTTTTTTCAGTGGACTGTGAATGATCTTATATCCGTTATTGGTCAGACTGCTTGTGAACCCGATGTATGTGGGAGAATGAACCAATATCTTGTCCCCTGCTGAACAGATGACCTTAAGAGTGCTTATGACACCTCCCAGAACTCCGTTCTCATATCCGATGGCTTCTCTTGTCAGCCCTGTGACTCCGTTTCGACTCTCGTGCCACCTTATGATTCCGTCAAAGTATTCATCTGTCGGTGAGAAATAGCCGAAGGCAGGATGCTTCGCTCGCTCTATGATTGCATCTGTAATAGTCGGCACAGTGGGAAAGTTCATGTCTGCTACCCACAGAGGGATAACATCAAATCCCTCCTTAGGTTTGTCCGGTGACATGCCGGGGATTGTGCCCAATCCGTCTACGGCCAATGCGTCCCTTCCTCTTCTGTCAATTATCGTCGTAAAATCGTACTTCATTTTCTACCTCTGTATATGTATTTATATACAGAAGTATATCACAAATATGCCTGCCAAGACAACAAGAGGTAGGTTAAGTTCAAGGATATTGTTCTTATGAAAAAAATCCCCGTAACACCTTTTTCCGGTATCACAGGGATTTTTAGACTGCTTCTGTTTCTGAGTCATTACGTCTTACCTGAATGCCACCGTTTCTAACCTGCTCGATGAACAGATCCGCAAGCTTCGGGTCAAACTGGCGACCCTTTTCCTCTTCAACAATCTGCAGTGCCTTTTCAACACTCATGGCTTTTTTATAGGTTCTTCTGGATATCATGGCATCAAAAGAGTCAACCACACACAGCATTCTGCCCATAAGCGGTATATCCTCACCGGCAATACCACGTGGATATCCGCAGCCGTCATATCTCTCATGATGAGAAATAACGGCAGGTATTACGTAGTCCAGGGAAGGTAGATGTCTGATTATTCCTACAGAGTTTTCTACATGGGTCTTCATTGTCTCGTATTCCTGAGCGTCAAGCTTACCGGGCTTGTTCAGAATATTGTCGGTGATACCGATTTTTCCGATGTCGTGAAGCATTCCGGCCTCATTGATGATACCGATAAACTCGTGACTCATACCACATGCCTTTGCCAGCTCGCTGGCATAGTATGCCACATTCTGTGAGTGACCGAAGGTGTAATGGTCCTTGGCATCTATGGCAGCTGTCAGCGCATAAATTGTAGACTTGTATTCGTCATAGGCACTTTTGAAAGCACCTGAGCCGTTACTCTCAGAATGCTCAATGCTTTCATTATACATTACAACCTTGTTCTTGCCTGCCCTCTTCGCGTTATATACGCAAAGATCCGCGTTGGAAATCAGTTCGTCAACAGATGATGCCAGATATGGGGAAGCACAGATACCACAGCTCATGGTGAGAGTCTTCAGTCTGTACATTTTGGTTGTGGAATTCATATCTCTAACCTGCTGAGCAATGGATTCCGCAAGAAGCTTTGCAGAGTAAATGTCAAAACCCGGCAGGAGGATTGTAAACTCCTTTCCTCCCATTCTGAAGGCATCTCCCTGTCCACCCACAGAAGCAGTTATAATCTCGGCAATGCGCTTCAGAGCATAATCGCCTTCTTTGTTTCCGTAGAGCTGGTTATATAGCTTGAAATCATCCACATTCAGCATAATCAGCGCAAGAGACTTATCTCTGCTGTTTTCAAATGCGGATGTTATTTTTTCGTAGAAACACTTTCTGTTGTACAGACCTGTAAGCTCGTCTTTTCTCGCTTCTTCGTAGGCCTTTTCGTACAGGCTGGAGTTCTTTACTGCCATGGAACAAACAGAGCTTACAGATGAAAGCATTCCAAAATCATCATAGGTGTACTGCTTGTTCTTGTTCTTCTTCGCCAAAAGAATGATACCGATCAGCTCGTCATTATCCTTCATTGGAACCATACACTGGATACCCTTGGAGTCCAGCTGAAGTTTTTCTATTTCCCACATGGATCTGTAATTGGATGAGCACTTGAAATCCTCAATCAGAACACATCCATCGGTTTTTGCCATATATTCAATCAGAGGATGGTCCGACTTCAAAACAAACAGATCTTCCAGAGGGCTCATAGCTTTTTCCATATTATACTGTCCGTTGGAATCTTTGATGCACACATATGCCTTAGTTACACCGATGACGCCCGACAGTACCTCCATAAGCTCGGAAAGAATTATCTCCCTGTCCAGAGTCTTGGACACGCTGTAGCTGAACTGCTTAAGAGTTTCAGCCTGAACATGTTCCTCTCTTACAAATATGGTGTTTATGAAATTCTTCATTATTATATACAGAAGGAATATGATCACCAGCATCAGCATGGCAACAGCAAGAATTGCCAGAGCCTCGCTGAGTCTCACCTTTTCCATCAGGTAGTTTCTGGTCGGCGTTACAAAACGATACAGCGCGGCCATGGAAATCAGCACAGCCACAATATAGCAGTTGGCCGGTGAGAACAGAAGAGTCAGCTTGAACAGATGCTTCTTGTACAGCGCATAGAACAGCAGATATACAAATACTATGCTTCCGATGATATCTGTAGGTATTCCTCTAAGGAATGGGAAGGTGGACATTACAGTGCCGACTGTAAGAATTCCGATACCCAGAAGAACAGGTTTGAGCTGGCGCTTTATCAGTTCATCACCTCTGCTGCATCTGATAAACAGTCGAATACACTGAATCAGAATAATCACAGCCACACCCAGCAGAAGGCATACGGTGTAACTGTAGTGATACAGGAACTGAGTCTTTCCGTCTGCACCTTCAACGATTTCAGGTAGCGGTATGAACACATTTGTGAACAGGTTCACCACAAACATTATCAGGAAGAAGGCGGAGAACAGTTTATTTCCGTAATTGCGTTTTTCCTCCAGAAAGCATAGGAAAAACTTGAAGAACACACAAGGTATCAGTAAGATTCCCAAAAGAGAAACATGGTGCCACAGATATACTGACGGCCAGAACTGAATACGCATCAGGAATGAGCCACCTGTGCATAGAAGCATGGTGACTAAAACAGCAATAAAAGACTTGACCACTTTCGTTTTCTTTGCCGCAAGAAACGCAAGTAGCAAGAACAAGTAACCCAGTAATGCAATTATAGACACTCCGCTATAATTTACCACTAAAAATTCCTCCCGCTGTATCCTGTAGGTTTTTCATTTATCAAAGCTCCGAAATCAGCAACATCATGTGCTGACGGATTCATCTTTCTTATAGGTTTTCCGTAAATCTGTTTATATCTTTCGAATGTACCGCACTTTACAATGGTTATGTTAAGTGGGTCTATTCCAAGTATTTTTTTCAAATCGCTGTAGTCATTGTCAAGGTACTTGAAGTAAATACCCAGATGCTCTTTCAGAATTTCACTGCTTACTGCAATGCTTGTAAGGGCATCCTTTTCCATTTCCACATAAATATGTAACTGAGGTCTGTTGTTTACATACTCCTTGACTGCAAACCAGTCGAAAATTCTCAGACCCGACAGCTCTATGGAATGTCTGATTGAATTCTCGGTAATCCTTGTAAATCCGGCTATGTCAATAACGTTAGGCACTCTGTCTATGTAATAGAATCGAGGAATACTGGTTCCTTCTTCTTTATTTCCTATTCCTGCACATCGGTATACATCCCCGACACGGTAGCGCACAAAGGCTCCTCCCTTAAGCACGGAAATAACGATTTCATACTTTTCTCCCGGAATAACCTCATTCATCAGAACGGTTCTGGGAACATAGGATGAATCTTCCATGTTTTTATACATCTCATCTTCAGGAATGAATTCATAGAAGCAGGCATCAGGGAAGAAATACATTCCGTTTCTGGCCCATGTCTCCGTTCCTATGCACGTTGGCTCTGTTCCCGCAAACAGCTCCATAGGCCTGATTCCCCACATTTCCTCCAGATCGTCCTTATAGCACCAGTTGTCTGTTCCTGCGCACATGAAGCCCTTCAGCTTGAAAAGATCCTTAGGTAACAGTTCCCTGTTTTCAGCCCTGCAGGCCTTCTTTGCCTTCAGGTACTTTGCAGCCATAGCAGGAGAAACGCTTTTCAGAAGACTCTTTCCCGAGCCGCCTTTTCCCGAGCTTAGTGCTGTAACGCTCTGGCTCACATAGTGAGTAACACTTCCCAGACCGAAAAAGTATTCGATTCCTTTCTTCATCCCCAGCTTGAAGCCTCTGACATTCCTTTCCTTGAAGGTCATAGCCGCAGCTTCCTTTACCGGAGGAAGATATTCGATATCTATCTCATCCTTCAGAAGGAGAGGCATAATTCCTGTTGCATATGGCAATGGCGCAAGAGCATAAAGCATATGGTCCGTAACAGAAATATCAAAATCTCCTCTGCCGGTTCCTGTTGCCAGTATAAATGCCGCCATCATATTTCGCTTATAGGTATCCAGCATCCCCTTGGTGTACGGGGCAAGCTTAATAGGGTGCATTCCACCCTCCCAGGTTGTCTGAATCCATAGCACAGCCTTTTCCGGCAGATATTCGTCCTGCTTTTTCAGCAGAATATCTGCGTAGTCACCATAGGTGGTCAAAGGCACCATCTTTCTGAATTCTTCTATTGTAGAAGGTTTTTTCCCCTTAAGTATTTTTTGACCCAGGCCTGATTTGCTCCAGATTTCTATCTGTTCCATTACGAGACGGTTCTGGACCTTCATGTAGTCATCCATAGACATATTCAGAAAACCACAGTATTCATCCCAAATAGCTTCTTTGGAATTGTTTCTCAGTTTTTCCTGAAATCTCATAAGGTCCTCCTTCCTCGTTATTATTTCCCAATAGCTTTTTTTATACTCGCTGTATTTGGAATCAGAAACGGAGTATGCTGCTTGTATTCCACATACCCGGTCAAAATCTTCATAAATGTTACTTTATCCTGGAACACTCCGTAGCCAATGTTCAGCACAGAATAGTATAATCCGCATGTTGCAAACAGCTTGTCCCCTAATGCCACCGATGCAAAGAGGAAAAAGAGGCAAAACCATAAAACCCCCGGGTGTCTGCACAACGCGTACATTCCTTCCGTGTAAACAGTTCCGGGACCTGCTTCTTCCACATAGGTTTTCTTAAAGGGCAATGCAAAAAACAGGCTGTATATCATTAAAACAAAACTGATAATGGCTAATATCAAAGGGACTGTTAACACGCCGTACTGTAAAAAAGCCACGTCACCGTGAGAAAAAATCCTCCCCGCCAGCATAATCACGCAGGCCGTCAACACTACAATACCGGCCGTAAAAAATGTATGTATGACATGTACACCCCAATATAACGAGTTCAGGTCATAGACTATAAATAATCCAAATGCAATTGTTCCTAAAACTAAATATATCAAAACCTATATCCCTTGCAAAAACTGACTTTAACACAAAAAGCCTTATTTTGATTATATTCCACATTCTGTCAATTGGCAAGTCATTTCTCTCCGATATATGTGGTTACTCAATCTCCAGAGTAACGGGACAGTGGTCACTTCCCATAACCTCTGTCAGAATATGGGCATCAGTAATTCTGTCTCTCAGTTCCTCTGAAACCAGGAAGTAGTCAATTCTCCATCCTGCATTGTTTTTTCTTGCATTGAAGCGGTAACTCCACCAGGAATAGATGTCTGTGCGATCGGGATAAAAATGTCTGAATGTATCGATAAATCCGCTATCCAGAAGTTCTGTCATCTTTTCCCTTTCTTCGTCGGTAAAACCGGCGTTTCTTCTGTTTGACTTTGGATTTTTGATATCTATCTCCTTATGAGCAACATTCATGTCGCCACATACGATAACAGGCTTACTCTCTTCCAGTTTCTTCAGATATGCTCTGAAGTCATCCTCCCACTTCATTCTGTAATCCAGTCTCTTAAGCTCATTTTGAGAGTTTGGCACATATACGTTTACCAGATAAAAGTCATCGAACTCCAGATTCAGTACCCTTCCCTCGTGATCATGTTCATCTATACCTATTCCACGACTTACCGAAACGGGTTCTGCCTTTGTAAAAGTGGCTGTTCCCGAATATCCCTTCTTTTCCGCGGAGCACCAGTACTGATGATATCCCTCCAGTGGCACATCTGCCTGTCCTTCCTGCATCTTTGTCTCCTGAATGCAGATGATATCCGGTGCCTCTTCAGCCACAAAATCACAAAAGACTTTTCCCATAGCTGCTCTTATTCCGTTTACATTCCATGATATAAGCTTCATATCTTCTCCTATCCTTTATTTCTCTTTTCTGTAATTATATCTTCATTATATCATCGTGCCGTGACCATCTCAACCTGTGAGGACAAAAGATATTCAATAAAAACCCCGGTTAGCCCCGGAGAAAAAACGCATATCCCACCACTTTCCTTCGTATACTGTTATATCTATTTCTATTGATTAAGGATTGGTGGTTTGCATGAAAGATTACATAGAAGAGAGAGTGCTGGCTCTGGCTGATTACATATTGAGCCATAACGCAACGGTTCGTGCCGCTGCCGCACAGTTTAAGGTTAGCAAATCTACGGTACACAAGGACGTGACTGAGAGACTTCAGGAAATCAGTCCATCTCTTGCTGCTCAGGTCAAAGAAGTCCTTGAGTTAAACAAGTCTGAGAGGCACATCCGCGGCGGGCAGGCAACAAAAGAAAAATATTTGCATCTGCACAATCAGTAACTGTATACTTTCGTCATCAAAGATTATATAATTGTCTCAGACAGAAGTACAAGAAATCATGTTACAAGGAGCTACATATGATGAAAGACAAAATGGAATTAATAGATGAAATAATCGCCATGGAATGGTGGCAGTTCCAGGCTGTGGAAAATGAGGGCGGCAGAGCTGACTGTCAGGATGATCTTGAAACCTTTACCATTATGCGTAAAAGTCAGTTTCTGCCATGGGATCAGGATGTAGTAGAAAGCTATCACCACGACCTTGTTGCTGCCAGAGAAGCATGTCGTAATCTGATTACGGAAAAATACGGACGCATGATGGAAAGCACCGCTCCTGCTCAGTATGAGGCTATAAAAAAATTCTTTCCTGAGATTTCTCCGGCTCAAAAGGCTCAGGTCGAGGAAGCCGTTGCCATCAATGTAAGATGGGAGGAGGACTTTGTCAGAAAGTATCCCAAGCTGGGAGGAAACGGTCGTCTGATTCACACCTGTGAGGACACCCCATGGGAGACTTCTTCAGAAACCTATGCTCGTGGAGAGCTGCAGACCTATTCCGAAGAAACCGTGGAAAAGTATCTGAACATGTGCAGACGTATGGTTTCAGAAGGAACCTCTCTTGCGATACAGACACGCTACTGCATGTGCAGGCTTTACGGCTACGACTCCATCGAGCAGGCCGAGGCTTCCCTTTAGGAGGTGAAGATAATGTTTTATCTTAACTATTTTCTGCAGCAGCTGGACAAGCTCTATGAAGAAAATCCCCGTCAGCTGGAGCCTTTTCTGAAAAAGGGAATTGAAGATGCAAATCAGGAGAATGACGACGAAGCGGTTCTTGTTCTTCTAAACGAGCTGATGGGATACTACCGTGTTATGGGAAACGAGGAAGGTGTGGATATGTGTGCCACCCGGTCACTGGAGCTTTGTGATAAGCTTGGTCTTAAAGAAACCGAAAACTATGCAACGGTTCTTCTCAATATCGCCACCGGCTATCGCGTATTAGGGCGTTATGACCAGTCAGAGACATACTATAAAGAGACTGCCAAGATATATGAGGAACTTCTTTCTCCTGAGGATTTTCGCATTGCCGGTCTTCATAACAATCTCAGCAGCCTGTATGCGGAAACCGGACGTCCTCGTCTTGCCAAGGAAGAGCTTAATAAGGCCATGTCCATCATTTCCGGGCTTTCCGACTCCGATGCGGAAATTGCCATTACTCACACCAATCTAGGCAACGTCTGTTTTCAGCTGGGTGAGAACTCCGAAGGCATGGAACACATGCTTAAGGCGGTTGAAATATTTGAGAGCGCACCGGGAAAGAAGGACGCGCACTACGCCGGTGCCCTTGCCGGTCTGGGACAGGCCTACTATATTGAGGGAAAACTTCATGATGCAAAGAATTCCTATGAGAAGGCTTTGATAGAAATAGATTCCAACTACGGAAGAAGCGAATACTACAGTATTGTAAAAAGCAATCTTGACCTGGTTGAGGATACGATTCTTCGTGCTGAAGCAGCGACAAATGTGAATCTCAAAGGCTTGGAAATATCTCGTCTCTACTATGAGACTTACGGTAAGCCCATGCTGGAGGCAAAGTACAGTGAGTATGTTGACAGAATCGCTGTGGGTCTCTGCGGTGAAGGTTCTGAATGTCTGGGCTACGACGACCGGGCTTCCTGGGATCACGATTTCGGACCCGGCTTCTGCCTGTGGCTAACTGAGGATGACTACAAGGAAATCGGCCCTGCCCTTCAGGCTGATTATGACGCTCTACCTAAGGAGCTTCCCGGAATCCCTCCACGAAAAACAATGGATACCGGAGCCGGCCGCGTTGGAGTTTTCTCCATGGACCGGTTCTTCAGAAAATATGTCGGTGTAGCTGATGTACCTGTTTCCGGTGAAAGCAATACCCTTGACGGTACTTCTCTCAGATTCTGGCAGAATATTAACAGAGAGTACCTTAAGACGGTAACAAACGGACAAGTGTTTGCTGATCCTCTGGGAGAATTCACTGCACGACGCAACAGGTTCAGCCGGTATCCTGAAGCTGTGCGTTTGCAGAAGCTGGCCCAGCGTCTGGGAGAAATGGCTCAGACCGGTCAGTACAACTATCCTCGGATGGTAAAACGGGGAGATATGGGAGCGGCCTTTATGTGCCTTGCCGGTTTTGTGGATGCGGCGGTAGACGGGGCATATCTGCTTAACAGTATTTATCCCCCATTTTATAAATGGAAGTTCAGAGGTATGAATGAGTTTTCAAGCCTTGGCGATCTGGGAACTTTGATAGAGGAGATGCTTGGGAAGCAGGACATGCCGGATCAGGTGGCAGAGATTATTGAACGGATATGCGGTCGCTTTGTGGAGGAGCTTAATCTGCAGGGGCTTTCCTCTTCGCCGGAAAATTTTCTGGATGCCCAGAAGGCGGAAGTGATGAAAATGGTTTACAGAGCCTAGGGTGATATTCTATAATGATGTTAATATATGCTGTTATTTATATAGGAGGACAAAATGATTTATTTTAGAAGTGACTACAGCCAGGGTGCACATCCCCATATTCTGGATGCTTTGATCAAAACAAATGAGGAGCATACTGACGGATATGCTCTTGATCCCCACAGCGAACATGCTGCTGAAATGATTAAGGAGCTTATCGGCCGCGATGACTGTGAGGTACATATGATGGTGGGTGGAACTCCGACCAATGTTATTACTATTGCTTCTGCTCTTAAGCCTTTCGAGGCGGTTGTTGCTCCAAGAACAGGTCACATTTACATTCACGAATGTGGTGCTGTCGAGCTTACAGGTCACAGAGTTTTGACAGTTAATGGGGTGGATGGTAAGCTGACTCCTCAGCTTATTGACGATGCA
>JAQXLM010000002.1 GCA_029012125.1 Eubacteriaceae bacterium
TGTGCTTGCGAACTGGTATCCGGCTTCGGCATCCACCCGTATCTCAGCGTAATACTTCTTCCCTGCTTCAAAGGTTGTCGCCTCTACTGCATCATAGTAATCACTGTTATACCAAACCACTTCATTCAGTTTATAGCCCTGTCCGGACGGCAATGTAACAGTTTTGTAGGAACTGTCAGTTGCTGATTCACCTGCTACAGGAGCTTTGATTCCGGATGCTTTAACTGTGTTTATGGTAATTGTAGCAAACACTGTCATGCTCATAGCCGGCATCATTCCTGCAACCAGCATGAAGCTGAGCAGTATGCTGAGCATCCGGTGAAGTTTCTTTCTCTCTCTCATAATATAATTCTCCTTTCCGTCACTCTCACAGAGTGTCAATTACCGCCGACAGGTAAGCTGCAGACACAGAGCTGTAAATAAAATTCTCAATCAGCCCGTCTTTTTTCGCCTGAAGCACCAGTGCGGCCAGCTTTTTCTCTGCATTCTCATCAACTATCAGAACAATTTTGCAATGAGGATGAATCTGTTTCAATTCATCTCTTATCTTAAGCCGTTCCTCCAGCTTCCACGGCGTATAACCTGTAACTTCCATTAAAAGAGCATAGGGTTCGCAAATGCTGCAGAGCTCTACTGTTTTGTCCGGACTTTCCGACTTGCGTACATCAAAGTCAGAATCCGCACTTCTCAATGTCTGTGCAATTGCATCGGCAAAGAGAAAATTCTGCATGTCAACAACAATTCGCCGCATATACTCACCTCACTTTCCTGAAAAAGGGCATAACAACACCCATATATAAGTCATTATAAGAATTTTCAAAAAAAGCGCATTCCCCAAATGGGTACTATTCTCAAAATTTTTTTAAAAAAAGCATAAAAAAACACCCGATTCTCATTGCATCGGGTGCTGTCATATATACTGTCAAATATCAAAATCCATTTACAATCAGCCTCTTGCTGACTACCATGGCGGTCAGCTTGGTTTTAGAAGGATATCCGGTCTTGGAGAGCATACTGCCGATATGTTTTTTTACGCAATCTGTAGATACTCCTAATTCATCTGCCATTTCCTTATAGGTCATGCCTTCCACCATAAGATGAAGGACCTTCACCTCTGCTTCAGTAAATTCCGAGCTTTTGATGTTTCCGATCCGTACATCCGGTGTCTTATCCGGGTAGACGGATTCTCCGTTCATGGTGTGTTCCACCACATTCATCAATTCCATCTGGCTGACATCTTTGAAATAGATGCTGTCAGCACCTACTTCTCTTGCACGGTTCAAATATCCCGCGTCCAGCATGGAAGTAACTATGATAACTTTTATTTTGGGGAATCGAGCTTTGATTTCTTTAGTGGCAACAAAACCGCTTTCGTCGTTTTCCGTACAAACATCCATCAGGACAAGATCTACCGGGTTAATGGCACAGAACTTTTCTGCATCACCGGCGGCAGGAAAAGAACCGGCAAGATGATAGCCTTCTGCCTGTGTAATGTATCCCTCCATTGTTTCCCGCATCATGCGCTGGTCTTCTATAATCAGAACATTAATCATTTCTTTTCCTCCAATCTTACCGGAACAGACACTGTCAGCTGAAATCTGGGCACTGTTTTCAGTTCCATAGTTCCGTCACTTTTTTTCACCAGAATGCGCAGAGACGTAAGTCCGCCCCCTTCTACGATTTCTTTCGCAGGCGCAGCTCCGCTGTTTGTAATGGATACAGTAGCTGTAATATGGTCCCATGTCAGGCGGACATACAATTCCTTTGCCCCGGCATGTCTCACCGCATTTGTCATGCACTCTCGTATTACAGAGATGAAAACATCCTTTGCTGCATCATCTTCCGGAAATGATCCGTCTATGGAAACTTTGATGCCTAGGCTGTAAGCTGCGTTCATCAGCTGGTCGACTGCATCCTGTTCTTCTGACAGCTCGTTTTCATGTTTCAGCAGGCGAACGGCGTTTTTCCATGGGGCCAGATCCAGTTCTTCCATGGGTCTACCCTGCTGCAGAAACTGTCTTGTCGCAATGACGCTTCTACCGATATCGTCATGCACCCGCATTTTCATGTTCAAAATCTCTTCCTCACGAATCAGTGAGATTATATTTGCAGAAAGACGGCGTATTCGCTGGGCGTCCTCTGCCAGCTTTTTATTGTCTTCCTCCAGTTCTTTTTGTCTGTTGTATAGTTCCGTAACATCTGAGGCGGTGACCTGGGTGTAGACATTTCCATCCTGCACGGTAATTTCCTCCTGTGCAAACTGCCATGCCCGACCGTCTCCGGATAAAAAAACATCTCCGTCCCGTTGGATTTCCTCCGCACGGCTCTCCAGCAGTTCATCAAATTCCGGTTTGCTCTGCAGGTCTGTGCCGGTTAGTGCGAAGAATACCCGATACATCTGGTAGTTACATAATGTCAAAGTTCCGTTCTTGTTAAAGAAACATACTCCGCTTGGTAAATGGTCGAAAGCTTCTTTCACGGAATGATTCAAAAACCGTTTCACTGCCTGTCACCTCCCCTGTCCAGACGAAGGGTGAGTTTCCATTCTCCGTCTTCATCCTGTACCACTTTCACTGTATCGGAAGCAAGGTCGTAAAAATCAGAACGTGAGTCGGTATCAACAGAGAATAAAATGTAATCATGCTTTTTGACTGCATGAACGAGCATGCTGCTTGTATCGTTGAAAGAGCGCTCTGCAACTTCCTCAAAAAAGTCATACATTGCTATCACATTCAATGCCAGAATGGGTTCTGTCAGTTCTGA
Organism: Eubacteriaceae bacterium; assembly: GCA_029012125.1. Taxonomy (GTDB): domain Bacteria; phylum Bacillota; class Clostridia; order Peptostreptococcales; family Anaerovoracaceae; genus Senimuribacter. Next base: position 2,764 of record JAQXLM010000002.1, read on the forward strand.
TCTAAAGGCGCAGGTCACTCCGAAAGTTTCCAGGTTGTGTACAGATTCCCCGATAGACAGCTCCAGTTCCTTGGCTTCCAGCATAGAATCCTTATCATACAGAAACACAAGATTGCTTCGTCTTTTCAGATATGCACCGATTACCAGCATTTTCTTTAAAATATGTCTGCGTTCTTCATCCGAGTCGGACTTTTCCACCTGTTCTATCATTTCGTCCATCAGGATAATCTGCTTCTCAGTGTCTCTACGAATGATGTTATAAAGGCGATCCTGCTCTGCGATATGAGCCTCACGCTTCTTCACCGCATGTTCTTCTTCCAGCAGGTCTTTGTTATCCTGCAGGTTTTCCTTTGCTTCTTCAAGGTCCTTAAGCACACTAATCAGTGGGGACATGTCCTCGGTCCACACCACATGCCCGTCTTTGATTGTGGCACCGGATAGACGTATGCCGTTTTCCAGCATAACGGGCGACTGCTCTGTCTGTTGGAGAGTTTCCACGGGGATATCTTGTGCCGCTTTAGAGGACAGTACAACATGGTACTCCGGATCGGTAATCTGTGCTCCGACTGTGGATGCATCAAAGAGTTCCATATAGTGGGTGTTTGCCTGAATCAGCCCGCATTGGATACAGCTTTCCAGTACGGCCGTAAAAAGCAGACAGAAAACAACGGTCATATCTCCTGCCAAAATCCTCAGCCATGCCAGCGGGAACACACCGAGCATACGTAAAGCCCCGAGGATACCGTATGCTATTGCCGCCGTAACCGGAACAAAGGGCAGCATCAAAACCTTGCGGCTGTGAGGCACTCGACACTTGCTCAGCATGGTAACAAGGGCTATCAAAGTACATAGCAGCATCCATCCTGCTGCCATATAATACCCCATACCATAGCTGTAATCATTCATCCATACTTCCGCATCCTCCGGAAAAACGAACACCAGCTGATGAAGGTCGTTTGTCGCTACCAGCAGGAAAAGAGCTGCGGAAGGTATGCATAGAAGATTGGCCCAGTGAGGCACGCGAAAATGCTCGGTCTTTCCCAGCGACAAAGCTGCAAGCACCGCCAGAAACGGTATGAACAGCATTGGCAGATAGTACATGTACCACAGATGACGCAGTACCCACGGTGCCTGTGCAATCAAGTACTTTACAGACCTGACGGACACCCAAAAAACCATCAGTGCGGAAATTGCAGTGAGATAACGGCGTACCTGCGGCTGGATAATACGCCTGCGAACAGAAATACCCCATGCGACAAACAAACCTATATATATGATAGAGCGAATAAGATTTAACGTGAAGTCAAGCGGGTCTTCCACCTGATAGGCAATGATCCGCAGTGCGGCTGCCGTTATGACAGCGAAGGTTGCATAAAGGAAAGTCCTATGCTTTTTCAGATTAAGATTCTTCATTGCGGTTCACCTCGTATGATATATGCTGCAGTTCAATTCTGTCCAAAATGTGTGCATGTTCTTTCCAGTTTGCGGCAGTAATACCATCCGAAGTATCAATCGGATAGCAGTAATCGCTTATTGTTGTTACTGGTCTCCCGTTATTCTCGCTACAACACTCTTTCACGTATACTCGCATATAATGCTTTCCACAATCGTCAAGAATGATACTTACCTCGGTATTCTTCATTTCAAAAGAA
>JAQXLM010000003.1 GCA_029012125.1 Eubacteriaceae bacterium
TATACTCAGGAAAACTCCTACCCATTTCCTGCCTCCAAGAAGCTTCTGACCGTAGTAAGGAAGTCCTCCTACGAATTCATCGCCGTCCTTTTCCTTGAAGATCTGTGCCAATGTTGATTCTATAAATGAGCTGGCCATTCCGAACAGTGCAGAAATCCACATCCAGAAAAGTGCTCCCGGACCTCCGATTGAAATAGCTCCTGTAACTCCCATGATGTTTCCGGGACCTACACGCATCGCAGTACTTAGCAGGAATGCTGCAAGTGGACTTACGCCTGTGTCGTCTCTCTGCTTTCTTGCAAGAACCTTGAAGCCTTTCTTGAAATACTTGAACTGTACACCTTTAGTTTTAATAGTGAAGAATATACCCATTCCTACTAAAAGCAGGATTGCAAATGGGATGTTTGATAGAATCGGAATCTTTGAATACCACTCGAAGTTCTGTGGGAAAATCCAAAGCATATCACCGATTGGAACGATGTTGGCGAAAAAGCTGTCAATTGCGTTTAATATTTCCATAACTTTTCTCTCTTTCTCATTAATCAAATAATAACTTTGCTAGCAACACCTATACATTTCGCAATTACTGTGCCAACTTTAAAATGGCAAAAAAGTATGTTTTTCGGTAAAAAAACAAGAGTTTTACCTTTACTAAAAGGCATAATAGTCATTCTATTTGACTATTATGCCTTTTAATGCATTCTTTAGAGCTTTTCCCTTTTCATTTATGGTACTGCCGCCTCTTCCTTTTGATGTTTTGATAAATCCAAAATCGGAGAGTCTGGTCAGTCCTCTTTTCACTTCTCCCTCAGTAATAAGGCTACCTTCATCTTTAAGTCCTTGGACAATGGATTTTCTTCCCCATTTAGCGCCCGGATTTCTGTCCATCTGTTCCAATATAGCAAAGTACAGTTCTGCGTCTCTTCCTTCTTTGATGATGAACTGTCTGATCATATCGTCTGTCGGTTCTCTGTAAACATTTTCGGTTTCTCTGTACGTCAGTTCTATTGATTTATCCTCGATCTTATCCTCTTCAGTCTCTCTCAGCCATGGCAGATCGTTCACATCTATGTATTTGCTGTTTCTGCTGACAACGTATTCGGCAACGTTTCTCAGTTCCCTCACGTTACCTTTCCATTTATGGCTCATAAGCTTAGCTTCTGCCTCAGGAGACAGGACAACGTTACTGTTCATATGGCCTACCAGTCTGTCAAAAAGATACAGTATGTCATCTCCTCTTTCATTAAGAGATGGCAGCTTAAGCGGCAGCACATTAAGTCTGTAGTACAGATCTTCTCTGAACAGACCCTTCTGAACCATTTCGAACAGATCCTTGTTGGTTGCGGCAATTATTCTAACATCTATTTCAATTGGATTGTTACCGCCTATTCTGGTAACTGTTCTTTCTTCAATAACCCTCAGCAGCTTAGCCTGAAGAGACAGTGGCATCTCGCCTATTTCATCCAGGAATATGGTTCCCTGATGAGCAACTTCAAAATATCCGGCTTTACCGTCTTTCTTGGCTCCTGTAAAAGCTCCTCCCTCGTATCCGAACATCTCGGATTCAAGGAGATTCTCCGGAATGGCAGCACAGTTAACCGCAATAAAACTGTTTTTTCTTCTGTACGAACCGTTGTGAATGCTTTGAGCAAAAAGTTCTTTACCGGTTCCGCTCTCACCTTCTATTATTACCGATGAGTTCGACATGGCTATCCTTTTGGCATCCTCCACAGTCTTTCGAATAGCTTCGCTTCTTCCCTCGATGTCCTCAAAATGATATCTGGCCTTATGATTGCTCTTTTCTCTAAGGGTTTTTCGTATTCCCTGCTGTTTTTCTTCCACCTGTTCAAAGTCATTAAGAGATACGATATAACCAATAATCTCCGACCCGGATCTCATAGGAGAGGATGTTGCTACGATTTTTCTTCTTCCTGAAACTACCAGTCGTTCTTTGGTTGAATCCAGCTTCACTTCCGGCAGTATCTCACCTACATTGAATCCGTTTAGATACCTGGTTCGATCCTTAAGCAGATTTGCCGCAGTGCTGTTTGCCACGTAGACGTTGCCTACACTGTCAGTTACAAGGAGGCCTTCCTGCATTACAGACAGTATTGAATGGATTTTATCTCTCTCACTGTTCAGATTATTAAACATCTTGTCTACAGGTGTGTCCAGATAATAGTACTCTTTCATGGCTTCCACAGCTTCTTTTCTTCTGAACTGTTCGGTTACCCCCAGCTTATCTGCAAGCAGATACAGGCTGTTCATATCCACAGTACTTTCTCCTACATTGATTACCGTCTTAATTCCGGCAGGAACCAGCTTCTCTTCATTTGGTGTAATAGCTATCCGGATGTTTCTATCATAATCACCCTGACCGTAATATGGGTGCAGCTTTATATTTCTGATTCCCGCATCGTACATTCTCATAATCGTGTTCATGCAGGTTCTCTGGTTGAAATTAACGAGAAGCGCCTCAGTGCCGTCAGGGATATCCTTTAACATAGCCACCTGTTTCTTGTTCAGCGCCAGAGATATTACAATTATCTCCGTGGAATCAGAGATTTTATCTCTAACCTGCTGAAAAATATCAAAGGCAAACAGCAGAACAAAATCACTGTCAAGGTATCCTACATCCGTAAGTTCCTCCAGTGACATTGCAGAGAATTGGCAGTATGCGCCCAGGTATTTGTCATATTGTTCCTTCAGCGATATAGCATATGTCTTTTCTATGGCAACTATGGTGACTTTTCTCATCGTCTTCTCCTTGTTTGGTATACATCTTGCATTATATACAGTCAGCTGGTATTGACACACAATATTTCGCTTATTATTATAAACACAGGAGGAATAACCAATGCAAGCGTTTTTTCAATACAAAGGTCTTTCCGGACAAATATATATGCTTTCTTTATGTCGTGCTCTTGTTTCCATGGGCTTGATGTTCATGTTCCCCTATCTGACCTTTCTTCTTACTGAAATACAGGGGCTTAGTGCTACAACAGCAAGTCTCATCATCTCATTTTGTTCTGTCGGAAGCATTGTAGGAAACTTTATCGGAGGTCATTTCAGCGATAAAGTAGGCAGAAAAACCACATATCTCTTTGCGGCAGCTCTGGTCACACTTACCATGCTGGCATCAGCAGCGTTATGTTACTCCAGGTTTTTCATTTTAATTCTGCTGATTTTCTATGTTGCCAACAGCATTATAATGCCTAATATTTCCGCAATGATACTTGATAATTCCGAGGAAGACAACGAAACAACCTGTTACTCACTGATGTATCTTGCCGGCAATCTGGGCTGCGCCATCGGTCCAATGATTGGGGGGCTTTTGTTCTACAACCACCTGAGGATTCTTTTTCTGTTTATGGCCGTTGCATTTTTGTTTGCTTTGATAATAGTTGCAGCTACAGTGTCAGAAGCACCTCACATATCGGCAGGCATAAAAACCCACCCGGAGAATAGCAATCGCAAGTCTACTATCAGCATAATAAGAAGCAAAAAAGGATTGCTTTTCTTCCTCATTCTGCTTTCCATACTGACGCTATGCTATATCAACCTGGATTTTGCACTGCCTATTTTACTTAATGATCTGTTTGGACTGAATGTGGGTTCCAAGATTAATTCCATAGTCTGGACAGTAAACGGCCTGACAATTATCGTAATAACACCCTTTGTAACCACGATAATGAACAGATTTTCATCTCGCATAAATTCAACAATTGCGGCATTCCTATACTTCGTCGGATTCGGTCTGTACGCCTTCGTCGGCCACCCGGTATTATTTCTGCTCATCGTTCCCATCTGGACCGTGGGGGAGATTATGCTGTCCACCAGCAGCGCAATTCTGATTTCCGATTCATGTCCTGTCACACACAAGGGTCGCGCAATGGCTCTGTACGAACTGGCGCGAAACGCCGGCAAGCTTATCGGTCCTCTATTTGCAGGACTTCTGCTCTTGATTGTCAGCGCAAAGACAGTCTGGCTTATAATCGCGGCAGCTTGCCTTGCGGTATGTCTGATGCTTTACAGGATGAAGGAGTTATAAAAGTCCCAGTCGCCCTAACGGCAGAGCGTTGGGGCGACTGTAGTTTGTATTATTCATTTTGGTGCATGCATTATAGCATAGATTATATGAAATATCTTTTATATTTTGTAAACATAATTTTCAAAGTCGTCTAAAACTTTTATCAGTTTATCATCCGCATAGTCGTATACTCCGAATTTCAGAACAGACGGAATACCATAAAAGGCCTCACCCATACTTCCGGCTATAGCGGTCAGCGTATCACAATCGCCACCTAAGGATACGGCCGTACGAATTACGTCTTCAAAGTCTTCCCCCTCCAGAAAAGCGGTAATAGCTTCCGGAACAGTCTGCTGACATGATTCCACATGATAATAATCCGGCCTTATTTCATCGCAGGTTCTGCTCAGGTCATAGCCAAACTCCGTGACTATGTAATCTTTAATTGTTGACTTGCTGTGGCCCTGTCGTGCCAGATAGATTACTGCTGCAACCGACTCAGCTCCTTTAATTCCCTCCGGATGATTATGGGTTACTTCAGCCGAAAGACGTGCCAGACGGCGTGCATCATCCAAGGACCTTGCCATCCAGCCTGCTGCAGATACGCGCATGGCTGAGCCATTGCCAAAGCTGTGGTAAGGCTCACGGCTCCCGGTAATCAGCCATGTTAAAAATCTTCCACCGTATCCTGCATCGGGATACATCTCACCCCAGTAGTGCATGGCGTCGGTGATGCATTCCCGGATTGCATCATCTGCTGCGTCGGGGCCTGCCTTCATCAGCCCATCTGCCACAGCTATTGTCATTACCGTATCGTCAGTAAATCGAGATTTCTCACTGAACAGCGGGAAATCCTTAGACTTATTTCCCATATCAAATTCGTACGGACTTCCAATTATATCTCCTAAAATTGCTCCAAACATTGCCGGACCTCCTTTTTCTCACTCTTTGTTTCATTTTCTGACTATATTATATCAGCATTTTGAATAAAGTGGTCGCCTGATATGCGACATTGTAAAACGTAAAGCATATCTAATTGGACGAAGCCGCTGTTTTCTGCTAAAATAACAGAAAAACATGAAGGGGACCGGTAATATGAAGATTAAAAAATATACCACTCAGCCCGGATTGCTCGGTTCTACCCTATACTTTGATGTAAATGGAAATAAGGTGGGGGTAAGCAGACCGGGTGGACTCTTTGACAGGATAGATTATTTCGATGTCCATGGCAACAAGAAGGGCCACAGTGAGGTTGCTCCTTTGGGTCAGAGGATTTATTATGATGCTTATGGTAATAAAACCGGGACCAGCGGTCCCGGAATGTTAAACTCTACAGTTTATTATGATAACAATGGTCGTAAGATTGGCGTCAGTGAAGTCAGCCCAATGGGCGGGAGTATTTATTACGAGATAAAGTGAACAGTCACGAGGATCTCTTGTGAAGCTTCTATATTCTACCTTCCCAGTTTTTTCGCAAACCTGTTAAGCTCCTCAGAAATTTTGATGGTCTGAGGACAAACCTTCTCGCAGCTGTGGCATCCTATGCAGCATTCAGGTTGTTTATCTGCATCCACTGACGAAAGCGCCATGGATGCTATGAAATCACCTGACCCGGATACCATGGCCTCATTGTACTGTTTCAGCAGGAATGGAATATCCAGGTCCTTTGGACACTTTGATACGCAATAGTGGCAGCCCGTGCAAGGCACAGTTGTCTCACTGATCATTTCATCTGCAATACCCAGAATCAGCTCCATCTCAGCTTTTTCCAGCGGCCTGTTTTCCTCATAAGTATGGATATTTGCCTTTAACTGTTCCATGTCGGACATTCCTGACAGAGTAACGGTTACGCTCGGAATGGTCTGAAGGAATCTGAAAGCCCACGCCGGTACATCCTCATCAGGTCTTGCCTGCTTCAGCTTAGCTGTTGCCTCCGGTGAAAGACTGGCAAGTTGACCGCCTCTTACCGGCTCCATTACCCATACGGGAATATTCCACCGATCAAGCAGCTCTACCTTACCCTTCGCATCCTGAAATCTGTAGTCAAAATAGTTCAGCTCTAGCTGACCGAATTCCATATGCTCTCCGTATGCTTCCAGAAATCGGGTGATACATTCCATGTTTCCATGGGTTGAAAATCCCAGATGCCTGATTCTGCCATTTCGTTTCTGCTCTATCAGATAATCAAAGATTCCATATTCCGGATTCAGGTATTCATCAATATTCATCTCGCATACGTTGTGGAACATATAGAAGTCAAAGAAATCAACCTGACATTTCTTAAGCTGCTCTTCGAAAATTTCCTCAACCCTTGGCATATTGGATAAATCATAGCCCGGAAACTTTGATGCAAGATAAAAGCTGTTTCTGTCGTAGTCCTTAAGCAGTTCTCCGATTACAAGCTCTGAATTTCCGCCGTGATATCCGTAAGCGGTATCGTAGTAGTTGATTCCCGACGTCATGCAGTATACTATCATTTCCTTTGCTGCATCAAAATCTATGCGATTGTCATCTCCGTCCAGAACAGGAAGTCTCATGTTTCCCATACCAAGAGCCGACAGCTTCAAACCCTGAAAATCGTTGTAAATCATATTATATACCTCTCTTCTTTACTTTTATCACTTACATGTTAAGCTAGATATAGCTTAACACCTAAAGTTGACTTTAGGTCAAGCATTTTTTCGAGAAAGTAATATGATAATTCATGCATAGCTTAGTTAGTTTCAGCTACAATTCTGCATGGAAGTCCGGTCATTCCTGCATAATTCATGGGATATGTATTCATGATGCATTCTTCGCCCCGATCCAGAATTGCTTTCAGATTGCACATGTTTTCAATGATAAAAACTCCTCTGTCTGCGCAGTACTGGTCCGTTGAAGTGTGTTCTTTTCCCCTTCTTACACCGGCAAAATCCACACCGATCATTGATACGCCTATCTCTAAAAGCGCCTTTATCAGCTCATTAGACAGCTGTGGGTGCTCGGTAAAATAAGCCTTGCTGCCGTACCCTTCCTTCTCAATGTATCCCGTATAGAATGCCACAAAGGTATCCGGCTCAACTTTTGCAAGATTTATATCGTTAATATCGATGTCCCTTTCTTCCACATTGGAAACATCAAATACGATTCCTTTTCGCTCCGTATATTCCAACGGAAATTCCTTATTCATAACATCAAAATGCGTTCCCAGATGACCGGTCAATGCTTTTTTCTCATTTCCTTGTGCATCAGTTACCATCTTGGGAGTAATCCTTAAAGTCACATCAATTTTCATCAAAAATCAACCTCCAAGTTCAATTATCTTTTTGTCAAGGTATTCATTAAACTGTTTCATAAAATCCCGCAAGCCACTCTTCTTTGGAAAGTCTGGTAAAATGCTCGGTTCGCACGTCTCCCATCAATTCGCAAGGCTTATTTTCTTCAGTGTGATGATATTTAAAACCACATTTTTCCTGACATTTTCTTGATTTTTCATTTCCGTCATAGTATCCGCACCACATGGCATTGTAGCCAAGGTCCATAAAAGCATGTTTCTGCAGTCTTCTCACTGCTTCCGGAATCAGACCTTTCCCCCAAAAGGGAACTCCAATCCAGTATCCGATTTCGATTTCATCATAACCTGCATCTGTGTGCGACTGTGCCGGTGGAATCAGGCCTATACTGCCGATGGGTCGGTTGTTGTCTTTGATGCATACGGCATAGGTTTCATCGACCGATAAAACATTACGAATTATTTCTCTGCTGTTTTCTACACTTGTGTGTACAGGCCATCCTGCAATTGGCCCCACAGCAGGATCTTTAGCATATTCAAATAAGATTTCCGCATCTTCTTCAGTCCATGGACGAAGAATCAATCTTTCTGTTTCAAATACCATCAGTTTCAATCTTCCTTTATCTCTTGTTTTTTATGTGATTTTTATTCTAGTCACTTTTGTCCATTTTATCAAGAGATGGTCATGATTTTTCCTTTGTTCATTAAAAAAATTTAAGTTATAGCCTCTTATTGTACTGAAATGTATACAACATACTTTTTGTTTGTGTATTGACACAAATTATTTTTTGTTTTATTGTTTATAAAAACAACTAAATACATTGTATGTATAAAAGAACATTTTTCACAATGCTTGCGTTGTATTATTTATTAAATTTGATGAGAAAAATAATTAATGAGAAAACTATTTAATGAAAGAGGTAGATGAAAATGAAAAGATTATCAGGAAAAATTGCAATCGTTACAGGCTCCACTAGCGGAATAGGTATCGGCATCGCCAGGCTCTACGCAGCTGAGGGTGCAACAGTAATTATATGCGGACGCAGAAAAGATAAGGGTCAGGCTGTAGTTGACAGAATCAAAGCTGAAGGAGGTGAGGCTTCATATCATTTCATGGATATGACAGATTTAGATAGCATCAGACAGTTGATTGACGATACTGCAGAAAAATATGGCAAAATTGACATATTGGTTAATAACGCGGCCAATGTGGGCCTGAAAGACGGAAGAGTTGATGAGCTTACACTGGAAATGTGGGATGCGATTATTCAGAGTGATCTGCGCGGAACATTCTATGCATTACAGTGTGCAGTTTCTCACATGCAGAAGAACGAAAATGGTGGCTCTATTATCAATATCGGTTCCATGGCATCCTGCGGTGGCGATCTTGGCTCTACTGCATATGCATGCGCTAAATCAGCCGTAAATACTTTGACCCAGTATACAGCACTGCAGTTCGGTAAAGAAAAAATCCGCTGCAATTGCGTTCGCCCGGGTCTCATCGTTACTCCTGAAAACGAGGCACGTGTACCACAGTATCTGAAGGATATTTTCCTAAACAACATCGCTGTAGACAGGTACGGTTGCCCTGAGGATATCGGACATATGTGCGTATATCTCGGATCAGACGAAAGCTCTTATGTAACCGGTCAGATTCTGAACGTTGACGGTGGTCTTAATTCACATGTTTCAACTGTAGGTGAATTCCGTAAGATGAGTGCCCGCACATGGTAAATCACGAAAAGCATAAAGGCTGATACGACGCCTCTATGCTTTTCTTTTTCTTTGCCGATTCAGTTCAAACTCGTACTTTCACTAACCTCGTAGACCACATACTCATGGTCCAATTCATAACCAAGCTTTTCAGCCAGATGAACAGAGTTCATGTTGTAAGCATCCCAGCTTGGATACAAACCTTCTTTCAGGCATTCCAGTATCAGTGCCGAACACACTATTGTTGCCAAATGCTTTCTCCGTTCAGGCTCCAATGTGTCCACCTCTATTTCTATGCCCTCCTTATACCGGGCATAGGAGGAGGCTCCGGCAACAAGCTTGTCATTCTTCAGGATAGCCATTCCCCGTCCTAATTCCAGGTACTGTTCCTTACTCTCAAAAGCAGAAACAAAGTCCACAGTTTGCGGGTGCTCCAGGCACTTATCGTAAATAAGAGAATCGATTTTCTTCAACTCATATTCCTTCGGAAGCCTGCTGATTTCCTTTTGCAGTCTTTCTACATCAAAAGTTGTATCCTTTTTTATTGCGTATCTTACGGCCTTCCCGGCTGATGGATAGCATTCCTCAATAAGTGCTGCCCAGTCTTCATTTTGCGGAACCATTACAACAAAGCCCTCAGGCTTATTTGCAATCAGCTCCCTGTCCGGCTTACCGGCAAAGAATCCGAAGCAGCCAACAAAGGCTGCTGCCGACTTAGGGCATACTGTATCAGTGACGTATATCTTACCCATAACTTTCTGTAAGCATGAATAGATCATCGTTTCCTGCCAGCCGTCAAACAGCTCTGTTACCTTTGATGTATCTTCTAATTCGTAAATCAACGTTATCTTCCTAACCCAGAATTATTTTTCTGCTACCTCTTTGCCACTGATGTGTTCAATCTCTATCTCAAACATCTGAGTAGCATTTCCGGTAGCCGCAATTTCATCATCAACCATTTTCTCCGTTGGATAGTACTTCATTGCAAATTTCTTTAATGCATCAACTGCAATTTTCTTATCTTCAATCAAATGGCATCTTCCAAATACAACGGCACTCTTAACATACGGTGCCCAGTCTAAATCCTTTATGGTTTCATTTCCGCAAACAGTGAAGCATATCTTGTCGCAGGCCTTTAGAGAGTCCACCTTATGACCGGCCTTAGCTCCATGAAAATAAATCTTCTCCGTATCTTCATCATACAAATAGTTGATAGGAATTGCGTATGGATATCCGTCATCACCGTTAACAGCTAAGATTCCACGTCTGGAACAACGAATCACTTCTTTTGCCTCTTCAACACTGATTTCATTTTGCTTCTTACGAATTGACCTAAACATTGTTTTTCCTCCTCATGTTCCATTTTGTAGTTTCATTATAATCCTCATTTGTGGTTTCGTAAACTCTTAATCTCTGTCCACAAATATGATTGTCCAAACGCAAAGAATTAAGGATAAAATCAAGGCTACATGATATGATGTTGCCATTGGCACGATGCAATCGCTATAAGTATGGCGCTTAGTTGAATATGGGTATAATATCTGAGAATGTTCATCTTTCTTTATTTACAACAAAGGGTTTAGTTGATACAATACCTATGCTAAGCATATTAAAATAAAAATGGGATTTTGAGTAATGAAAAAAACAAATTATTTAGAGATTATAGGTATTCTATCACTTTCTACGATAATTACATCTACTATGGCGGTCTCCGGCGGTATGCCGGAAATTCTGGAATTCTATGCTGAGTACGATCGTTCATCTGTGGAAATGATGCTGTCTATTCCAACTACATCAATTCTTATAATTATTGCAGTTACACCGATATTGCTAAGATACATATCTGAACGCCAAATGATTACCGTCGGACTTACAATGATTGGTGTATTCGGAGTACTCCCTGCTTTAGTATCATATTTCCCGGTGGTTTTTATTTCGCGTATTGCCCTCGGTATCGGCATTGGTCTGTTAAATACCTGTGCGGTAACCTTAGTTGGAGAACGATTTGAGGGAAAAACCCGTCAGACCCTTCAGGGTATCCGCTGTTCAATGGAAACGATCGGTGAATCTGCTTTGATTTTCATATCAGGAATGCTTCTCCACTACGGATGGCAGAAAATGTTCTGGATATACGGTTCCGCATTAATAATATTCCTGCTGTACATCCTCTTTGTACCGAAAACTGCAGCAGGAAATATTAACGATGAGAATCAATCTAATCAGGTCCATACCCGAGCTATGACCAAAACAGAAAGGACATTTACCCTTGGGAGTGCACTTATAGGAGGTCTGTTTGTTTCTGTCGCGACAGCTAATGCGTTGCGTATCTCCAGCTTCATAGTCGAAAGTGATCTTGGTTCATCGGTAAATGGTTCGAATATATTGAGCCTCTCTATTCTATCAGGTTTTTTAGGTGGGCTTGCTTTTGGGAAGCTTCTTGGCATTCTGCGAGATCTTCTGCTTCCAATAGCTGCAGCATTTGCTGCCGTCGGACTTTTGACGATCTGCTTTGCAAACAGCCTGTTTATGGTTGCTGTCGGTGCATGTATCTGTGGTTTTTTTACTACTGTCGCTACATCGTCCATGTTTGCTTCCATATCGGATACCGTTCCTACAGAAATTCTTGGTACAGCAAACGTGATTGCCCTTGTAGGCTGTAATATCGGTGCAACTGTTACACCAATTCTGCTGAAAGGCTTCGGTATGATTCACATTTCATGTATATCAGAACTGCAAACCGGTTTTATGTCATATGCAATAATCTTTGCAGGTTTAGCAGGTATAAAGGTTATCACACAAAAGCGGAAATATTAGTAATATAAAAAAGAACTTCGCACATGAAGTTAACTTTAGGTCAAGCTTTTTTTGAAAAGGAGAGATTTAATGTACACTATTGGTCAGGTTTCTGAAATGTTCAACATTCCGGTTTCTACTCTGAGATATTACGATAAGGAAGGTCTGTTCCCGCATCTGGAGAGGAAAGGCAATATCAGATACTTCAGCGACAACGAGCTCGAAGCACTGCGTGTAATCGACTGTCTTAAGAGGTCAGGTCTTGAGATCAAAGACATCAAGCAGTTTTTCGTGTGGGTAACCGAAGGCAGCGACAGCTATGAAAAGAGAAAAGAACTCTTTGAAGCAAGAAAAACAGCCGTTGAAGCTGAGATACAATCTCTTCAGAAAACACTTGCTCTTCTTAAATTCAAATGCTGGTATTATGAGACCGCCATTGCAGATGGAAGCGAAGATAACATTAACGCTATGCTTCCGGACAAACTGCCGGAAGCAATTCAAAAGCTCTATGACGAAAGCCACAAATAGGATTGATTTCAAATTTCTTCTCGGTAATTCTGTTTGCCAGCAGTTGACTGATCATATGCTCATCTGTCATAAGAACGAGGTACTGTGCCTTCTCCTCGTTGACCAGATAGTACTGATGGTCCATACTGTTAACCGAATCAGCTCCGCATTCGGATATTCCTCTCGAATAATCCGTTCTTTAATTTCCAGTTTCTTTAGGCGTGAAAGCTTTCCTCCATCGCCGAAATGTGTAAGGTCAATAGCTTTCTTTGTAACCGAAAGATGTTACTTCTTTTTCAATTGATAGAATTCTTTCAAATCATCCTTCACATCATCAGGCAGCATAGTTTTCTTTACTCCACGAATTGCTCCTTCTAATGCCATCAGCCGATTAATGCAAGCCGATTCATCTATTTCTCGGATTTTTAGCCATGCATTCTTGGCTCCGATCTCTTTTAACTTTTCGACATCATTTATTCCAACCAGCATTAGCTGTTCTTCAACAACCTTACCGATATTAGGCAGCTTTGATAACTCACCCATAGTATTTCCTCCGTTGATTCAGGTTTACAGCTCTATTTAAATTTCATATACCATTGGCAGGTATTGAATTCTTTCTTCTGATTAAATCACCTGCAAGCCGAGGTTACAGATTATTAAATAAACTGTACAGTTACTCCGTTTGGATCCTCAACAAAGAAGAATTTCACATGTGGATTCGGAGAAATCATTGGTGTTGGATGTAACCCTTTTGCTATGATTTCTTCGCGCTTCGCTTCGACATCATCCACGTGGAAGCCCATGGATATTCCGGCACCTTTATATGCTTCTTCAGGATCATCAATCAGTTCAACCTGAGTATCTCCCTCGTCTTTTGCAAGAAATACAATGTTTCCTCCAAAACGGCGAAAGTCATCCTGTATATTTAAGCCTACAACATCTTCATAGAACTTAATAGAGTCTTCTAAACATTCAGTATGTATTGTTACGTGTACCATTTTCATATAAAGCTTCCTCCTTTTTACACTTTACTGATATTATTTCATCTTTCCTGGGTTATTTTATCTCAATTATCGGTTCCCTTTTCGCACATCAATCCATACTACCGCTTCCCTTATTTCCTCCAAATTCACATCCCCACATATGATCGTGTCCATAATACCAACGTCCATACCGGTATCCATAGTGTGGCGGACAGTTTTTGCAATCACCATTACAATGACCATCATGTTTCTGCGGATTGGGTTTGTGTGGCTCACCGCCACCTGATAGTGCACTTAAAAAGGCCGCCAACAAACCTTTCCGTTTCGGTGGTGCCGGAGAATAATCGTCCAAGTATGTATTTACTTCCAATATTGCATCTAATTCAACGTCATCTTCCTCTTCACGCAAATACTCAGGTAGTGGAAGATTCCTTTGTCTGCATATTTCTATTATAACTTCATCGTCGATTAGTCCATATAAATCTTCCATATCCTGAGCAGTTAGTCGGGCTGCCGAGTTACGTGCTGCAGCATTAGCAAGAGTCTCATCTAGGCCAGCCATTTCCATCAGGTCGGATCCGTTGAAGGCTAATTTCGCATCGACTGCTTTACGAAACAGACGCCTTGCAACAGGTTCATTTAACTGCAGTTGGTTGATAACTTCTGCGACCTGATCTGCCGGACCCAAAGAAGTCAGGCCGGACAGATAGCGCACTTGTGTACTTTCTGCCCAACCCCAGAAATCCTCATAGTATTCTTCCCATGTATATTTTTTCATTTAAAGACCTCCTGATTTCTCCTTATGATCCCGTTCCTCATGCAAAGATCTTACCTATAAGGCCTACATCTGCCGGCAGCCAGTCAACACTGTCAAGCTCGTCTTCTTCAAGCCATTTCGCGTCTTCATGTTCCTTCAGGACAATCTCCTCTGACAAGAGCTCACATAGAAAACAGTGCATTGTCAGGTGGAACTTGGGATAGTCGTCTTCAACAGTTTCAATGAGTCTTCCAACTTTAATATCTACATCTAGTTCCTCCCTTATCTCCCTGATAAGAGCTTCCTCTGGAGATTCGCCCGGTTCAATCTTTCCGCCGGGAAATTCCCAGCCATCCTTGAACTCGCCATATCCCCGCTGCGTAGCGAAGACTTTCTTTCCCTTAACGATAATTGCTGCAACAACCTCTATTGTCTTCATTTACTCTGCCTCCACGGCTATATTTCCTCCAGTCCCAGGCTTTTCAGATACTGATAGGTACCCTCATAATACTCTGGCAGGCGCGTGCTATCTTCCCAGAAACCACTGAGATTCTTATGTCCATTTCCTTCAGGAACACATATCACCATCCCTGCTCTAGCGCGCGTAAGTAATACTCTGTATGCATTTAGCATATACTTCATCATGTCCTGCTTGTTTTCATTGGTAGGTAATACCTCGATCCATTTCGTTTGTCTGTTAAATCGATAGAATCTCCATTTTCCGTCATCGTATCTCATATCAGCATCCCAAAGCAAACATGTGTAATCCAGTTCTAATCCTTGAACCTGAATTTCGGTTGCGGCATCTTCCAGGTAGTTTGAGGATCTTGTATCCACTTTGTCTTCAAGAAACCAGTGAACTGCATTAGCATCTCCACTCTCCAGAACATGAATTCCAAGAGGTTTGTATCTGGCTGACTCTTTTGTTATTAAGACTCCTGTTCTCTCAGTTCCTCTAACTTTTTCATGCAGCCATCGCTTTGCCTTTTCCATATCTCTCGTCAAAACAATTGGATACTTATCTTTTATATCTCTATATATTGAAGGTGCTCTTTCATCCAGATCAAGCATAGCATGTACAAAGGCCGATAGTTTTTCTGCCCTATAGGATCTCAATGAGACCCCTAAATGCAAACTTTCCGCATAAGTCACATTATTGTTCCGTTCTAAAAGCTCATTTACTTTTCCTTCTGCATATTCCGGCTCAGTTAAGTGTGGCGAAATATAGACCTTCCAATGTGTGAACTGTTCATTCAGAGCCTTGATCCATTCCGATATTCCTGCTTCGCCTGTATTTATCTCCTGACCACCTCCAACAAGACATACTATTGTTGCCCAGTCCTCTCTCTGATCCAGAGACCATATCAAAAACGCAGCTTCAGACATTGGAAAATTTGGAACCTTCAGTTTGTTACCGTATGTTCCGCCTCGTTTTAGATAATCTGCCAGTCTCTTATGTGTCCATGACCGTTGAGCCTCATCAAAAATTGCAACATGCTCTACTTCACCGAATCCTGCGTCTTTCATTTTTACAGCCTTTTCAGGATCAATTTCAAGAACTCCATTTTCAACAGGATTCTTGATTTTAGCGAGCATGTTATCTCTGTATCGATGAATAATCTGAATAAACTTACCAACTTCTCTTCTGGAATCCGTAATTTTCTTTGATTCACCCCTTGCTCTGCACTTTTCATAATTGTCCTTGGCAAGTGCTTCGTTAAGTACTGCAACCAGAGGACCATTTCCGGATAGATATACTGCCTCTTCATCAATTACAGGCTTATCTGTTCCTTGATATGTCTGCTTTACAGCGACATCAAGTCCTACCAGCGTTTTTCCAGCTCCCGGAACACCTGTAACAAAACATATACTTTTTTCTCTGTTATCCTTGCTCTTTCTGATTACATCAAGTATGTAAGATATTGTGCGGTCTGTTGTAACCTCGTCTGCCTCATGTCTTGTAATATCTTCGACTGAATGACTCTCATACAGAGTTCTTGCAGCCTCTATAATTGTCGGTGTTGGTGCATACGGGCTTATTATCCAGTTCTTATTAACCGGTTCTTCATCCGGAAACGCATCAAGAACATCTCTAATAAGATGTACTAATCCGTCTTCGCCTGTTACAAGAGGGTTGACAACTCTATCGTCGTACACTGATTTCTGAACGATTGACGATGAGTTCTTATATCTGGTTGCAATAAGAACAGGAACAATTACCTTATCCTCGCTATATTTATGAAAGTTTTTCAGGTCCAGTGCATAGTCGAGAACCTGATCAATATCAGTTTCAATTATTCTAGCTTCACCTACCTTAAACTCAAGGCAGAATACAATTCCGTTCAAAAGAAGCACGGCGTCTATTCTTTTTCCCAAACGAGGAATATCGTATTCAAATACAATACGTCCTCCCAATCCCTGCCAATCACGGAGAACTTTCTGCAATATTCTAATTTCCTGAATCCATGCTTCTCTTGTAGTTGTTAGGGCATCTCCATGATATCTTTCACATAACACGCCAAATACGGATTCACAATCTCTATTAATAAATGTATCAAGTTCACTTTCATACAAGCAACGCGTATTATTCATTCCGAATCTCTCCTGTACATTCTATGCTGCATTTCATAATGTCTGGTTCTGTTTTCATTATACTTCCGATATAATCTCCAGTAATCCTCAAGATGTTCCGCATCGCTCTTTGAGGCAGGCATGGCATTCTCCGGAATTGCTTCCGCTTCCTTCCATTGCATATCTTCATCATGAAAAAGCACATGTATTTCACTGCCGAACTGCTGGTATATCGCAGTATCCTCAATTACATAATAGTCCACAAAGAGATGCTTGAACAGCGAATTCAGTTCCCAGTAATCGTCCCTTGTATTCTCGTTATACTGCAGTTCCTCAAACGCATCTATTTTCGCATTGTAATACCACGCGATATCATCTCTGGACGCATTAAACCGCTCCCATAATTCGTCGCCGACAGCCCG
>JAQXLM010000004.1 GCA_029012125.1 Eubacteriaceae bacterium
ATCATTGACAAATGAACAAGATTTGTCTGCATACAATGAAGATGTATAGATATTACACATCTTCATTGCAGTACTCACACCGTCTCCTTTTCGCTTAATCGACATGAATGACCAATTTCTATGCTCATTCATGCTTTATTGAAACCAAAATTTCTGAAAAATACTGCTTACTTTGCTACTTTTCTCTTCATAGTAGCAAGTACTCCCAGCCCCACTATTCCAGGCAACAAGATTGCTTCAATCGGTATAGCAGAGCCACCGGTTTCCGGCGAACTTTCATTGTGAACCGGATCAGTCGATGGATTCTCTGTAGGATCGGTCACCGGATCAGTTGATGGGTCTTTCTCTGCAGGATCACCATTGGGCTCATCCTTTACCTCGTTGTCTGCGACCCATTGCGCATCCAATTCGGTCGCTGCCTGCCGTACCTTGAAAGAAATTTCAGTATTATCTGTTAGATTTTTAAAGTAATCAGCACCTTTCCCTGCAACATAGTAGGGAACATTTGCCTGAGAATGATTTGACGTCGTATAAAAATAAGTGCCATTTGCTTCTGTTAATCCACCGGTTTCATGATCTGCTGTCACTACGATCAGAGTATCCGGATTCTCTGCCAGGAAATCCAAAGCTACTTGAACAGCTTCCGAAAATGCAATTGTATCTGCAACAGAAAAACTCAATTGATTCGCATGTCCCGCATGATCAATATTGCCGGATTCCACCATCAGGAAGAATCCATCCTCATTTTCGGAAAGCAAAGAAATGGCCTTTTCTGTCATATCAGCAATGCTCGGTTCAGTAGCCGGACGAACATTTTCATAATTCATATAGTGGTGTGCAAACAACCCCAATACTTTTCCGTTCTTCACGCCCTGCAATTGACTAAGATCGGTAACATACTTGTAGCCCAACTGCTTTGCATAATTTGTTAAAGTTATATTTTCTCCTGTCTCAAAATCACGGATCGTTGCAGAAAATTCATCGGTTCCACCGCCAAGCAGCACAGAGATATCATTGTCAAAAAATCCCTTTGCAATGGTGGTATAGTTAGTACGATTCAAAGTATGTGCACCGAAAGTCGCCGGTGTGGCATCCAGTAAATAAGAGGTTGTCACAAGGCCCGTCAGCTTATTCCTTGCCGCGAAATATTCCAGCATTGTCTGCACATTGTTGCCATCCGAATCTTTTGCGACAGTACCGTTAGTAGTTTTAATGCCTGTAGACAATGCAGTTCCGGCAGCCGCTGAATCTGTAAGCTGACTTAAAATATTATCTGTGCAAACAGTGCCGGATATGGGCATACTCTCCATGGAAAGAGCCGCATTTAATTGCTTTCTGGCAGTTGTCACTTGATTAGGTCCCATGCCATCGCCTATCATGAAAATGATATTTTTAATTCCGCTGTATAATTTTTCTTCAGGATTCTTGGAAGGATCTCCGGAGGGGTCCCCGTCTTCCAAAGAGCGAAGCGTTCCCGCAGGAGAATTAGTCAGGCATATATCGTCTAATACATAATAATCTCCGCTGGTCATAGTGTTAGGTCTACGTACATCAATCTCAAGAGTATTGACGTCGGCAAAATTGTTGATAGGCCGTCTACCGTTGCCTGCTCCTAAAGTCCTGTTTCCTTTCAGTTCAAAAACCACCCAGCCTTCAAAAGCAGACGGAATGGTCATGCTGCTTTCCTCGCCATAATTGGCTGCATTTCCTCCTTCAACGGTCAGTCGTGTGCCATCCTTCCGGATTAGTTGCCCCAGAGTAGAAATAAAGTAAGCTTTATTGGAGCTTCCTTCATATAATCTTACCGTTAATTCTAAAGAGGTGAAAGATGGATTGCTAATCCAAAAACGCAAATAGGTGTAAAAAACGGCATTTTGAGCAAACCCTTCGCTAACCCACTGTCCGTTAGGGCGGAAAGTATGTACACCCGCTTTTAAATTTCCTTCTGCCACCCACTCTGCTTTTAAGCCGGTGCCGGCGTCTGTGTGCTCAGAAATCAGAGAAGTAACTGCACAAGTGTACCCTGCTCCTGTCCGATCAACAGGGTTCATTTCATCCAATTCATCAAAATTCTGCAGCATCAGGGTATCGCCCGGTTCGAATTTCGTTACCTGAAAATCAAAATAATCAATATTGGGATTTCCTGTGCCCGACGCTGCTATATGCACTCTTACGGTATGCTCGCCTTTAGCTAACCTAAATGCGTCATAAGTTACTGTATCCCATTTGGTTACATCGTCTCTTGGCTGTAAAACATAATTTGAACTGAGTCCTATCGTTTTAGTTCCATCAATCACATAGGTATAGGTCTTAATCAGTTCTTGTGCAGCATATTTTTTTTGCTCAGTCTGTGCATAGGCAGCAGACATCACAATTTCTGCATCCATACCAAGGGTAAACTTAAATTGAAAATAATAATTCTCATTAATCGTACCACCTGTAGAAGCCGCCAGGAACTTACCGCCTGAGGCATCCGCTCTTTCCACGATTTTAGTGGAATTGTCACTGGAAATGACGTGATGTGTAACATCGACATCTTCCGCTTCCAGCCGGGTAACGCCTTCTTTGTCAAGCACAAAGCTATAATTTGTCACTTCAGCCGTTTCAATACTGGCAAAGACGATCAAGTCATGTGGTAATAATGAAATCATTAACGCTAACGAAAGCAACAATACTACAATTCTGTTTTTTATCATTGATGAAGTCCTCTTTCTGTTAAGCTCTATATCTTTGATTTCCAATCACTGCTATGCCATTTCACTTTTTTAATCTGCGTATCTATTTTAAATTTCGGGAATATGAATCTCAACCTCATGGCCCAAAGCGTTTGACCGGATAATGCCATCAATGATTGCCTGATTGTATATGATCTCAGAGGTGGGCACAACGGCTTTTCCATTCGTTTTAACAGCATCAACAAAAGAACGTAACTTGTCGTAGAACAGATTTTCAAAGGTTCCACCGACCTTCAGCGGCACTTCATAGCAGATTTCTTCGCCTGCCACCTTTTTGTAGATCTTCAACGGCTTATCAAAATCGCCATTCCAGCACTCTGTGGAAGGAATACGCAAGCCGCCCTTTGTGCCCAAAATCAGTGCATCACCGGTAGTATCCATGTGCATGGCCCAAGAAATGCGAAAATCCAACATAATGCCATTTTCCAAGCGAATAAAGCCCGCCGCAAAATCATCCACGCCAAACACATCGGCATATTCAGGATGACCGGGATAGGTGTCCGGGTCTTTTCCAAAGAAATCGGATGTATAACCAGTAACAGTCAAGGGCTTCGGATACCCAACGGCATTGAGCAGCATATCCAACGAATATGTACCGATATCGCCCATCGCACCGATACCACCGGTTTCTTTATCAATAAAAGAGGTGCCGTATGGGG
>JAQXLM010000005.1 GCA_029012125.1 Eubacteriaceae bacterium
CATCTTTAATCACCACCGGTTTAGGTGTTTTTTCCACAGTATCCTCCTTCCTGCGAGTATCCTTCAGGTAACGCCGCAGACTTATGGAAGAGACTCTGATGAAGGGGCTGCATAGATCAGCAGCTTCACGCTCTGCCTCAACATAATCATCAAACGACATCGCCCCGTCCTTTACGTCTTTTTCGAAGGAAAGCAGTATCAGCCGGTATATCATGTACCTATCAAGCTCATCTTCCGGTATGCATGAATTTTTTATGCATTCAATAGTTTCTTCCATGGAAACAAATTAGTTGCTCAGTAACTGATAAAAGTCAAGTAACTTTTAAAATATATACTAGTAACAAAAACTGGAGGCAGTAACATAGATTTAAAGAATATAGGTAACAGAATTGTTACCAGATTCAAATCCTTAACCTAATAGTATTTATTATGATGAGACTGCCTATCCTTTAAGTCAGAATTTGATACAATCAGGTTCTGGCTTTTTTATTTGTTTATCTGAAAAGACTTAACACCTACCCTTCTGAAACGGATAGTAACAGTAACAAGGAAAAATCATCGATTTCTTAGTCTCCCTGCCTGCAAAACGTAACCGGGTATCAAATCCTCAAAACATTCTGTAACATTATATCGGGCAATTCCGTATCTGAGTTCAATGAGTTTTGTAACAGGGGTTCGGCGTTTCGTAACAGGGGTATAGAGTTTTGTAACATGAGTTTGGGATTCCGTAACGGAGTACAGACAATCGTAACAGAGTTTGATTTCAGAATTGACTGGCATGACTGTAAACAGCACTCTCTGAATTATTAAAGTCTGTCTCCCGTCATCTTTTATAAGATGATCCAATTGATTGTTCTGAAAATATTTACTGAAGCATGCAAACTATTCCTTGTTTTATCCCACGATTTGTTGATATCATTTTTTCAGGAGAATTTTACTTATGAAGAAGTTAATACCCCTGACCACTCTGATTGCAGCGTTGCTTTTGGTTGTATCCTGTGCTGCTTCCACCCCGGCCCCGGACGAAACAGATGATAAGTCAGATCTCACTGTGAAGCTGGAAATATCTGAAGATATCAAGGAAGAAGACGTCACTGTGGATGTGGCGCTTACTCTTGAAGGATCGTCATTTATCAGAAACATTTCCCTTAGCCGCAGCGAAAGCTCAAAGACTGAGCCTGTTGCCGTAGTTGAATACAAAGTTATGGTAAAGGAGAGCAATCTCTTCGACTTCATCTATCCAGACACAATCAGGATTGACAAAGAAAAGGAGAACACTCTCTTAATCAAAGTTGTTCCAAAGGGTTCCATCAAGGATGACCCATCCACTGGAAATCCGGGAACGGAAGAACCGGATCCTGTAATACCTCCAAAGACAACAGGAACCCTGGACATCGACTTCTGCAATTTCTTCGGAGCAAAACTGCACTATGAAATCTATAATTATTATAATGATGCTTCACCCATAGAGATGGGGGATACTGAAAAGGATATTCAGATAGAGCTTCCTCCTGGCGAATATAAAATTTCTGCAAACCTTGTATATCCTGATCAAGGTATCAAACTTTTTGGCCTCAATGACGACTTAGGATATGTAGGCACAGAATATCCAATCAGGTTCACAATCGAAAAAGGAAAGAAGACATTCCAGGGCTACTACATAAAAGAAGATGACATTAATAAAAAAGAAACGTCCAGATATGTGGTAAACGCAACAATCGGAAAAGAGCTTCTGGGTAATACAAATGCATATGGACACGATGTATCAATTTCCTATGTCATAGAATATGAAAACATAGCGATACAGAGTATTAAAGGGTTCACCTATGAAGACAAAGCCATAGGTCTCGATAATAAGAACATAAGAACAAAATGCTCTCTCGCAATTGAAGCAAAGAGTAATGGCAAGGATGTCAGCGACCAGTATGTAATAAAGTGCGCAGGTCTCTATTCCAATTACGAACAATTGGATGGAGAGACAGATACCAACCACGCAGCAATTTTCAGAGGTAAACCTATCAAGTTCACAACAGATTTGGTTCTCACAGAAGACCAAAAGATAGTCTTTGACGTCAAACAGTATGATGATCTGGGTGTAGTAGAAGATGAAGAGGGAAGATTCAGGCTTGCCTACGATATTCCTTACTCTCTGACGATCAGAGTTTATCAAAAAGATCCTGTGAAAGAAGGGAGCTGGAATCCCATTGACATGTATTATGAAGAAACCGGTCTGACCATTTCGGAAGGATGTGATTCCGTGATTCATATTGAAAGGAACTAGCCAGTCTAGGACTAAACTTCATAACCTTGAAAGACCTCCGGGACTTTTGTTCCCTGGAGGTCTTTTGCATTGATAATGCAGGAAAAGAAAGTTACCGATCCACTATCAGTAAGAACATTACCAAACAGCGGTTTGCTTTACCATAGAAAAGATCCCCAGAATTATCCTTGGGACCTTTTGTTTTTATTCAGGAATCACTTTCTTATTTCGACCTCAATCTCAAGACCGCTTTTGAACTTTACAACAGCAGTCGTTTTATCCTTAATCAGAATCGACTCACCAAGCCCGTACCAGAGGTCATCGGTAAACTCCTGAAACGGCTCATCCCAGGATTTCATATCCTCAATGAACCTTCCGATGGCAGCACCGCGTCTTCTTCTGTCAGCTATCGCAGAACGGAGTTTTTCAGTTCTTTTCTGACAGTCACTATATTTCCGTTCGAGTTCAGCGAATACTCCGTCTGTAATGTCAGCCTCAGTTATGGCATGCCCTGAAATGTAATCGTTGAAGTCTTTCGTGACATCATCGAGTTCGGATTCTGCAGTTTCCAGCTCTTTCTGAAGGCTTTCCACATCAAGTACCTGCTCTCTTACCGACTCAAGAACCCTGGCTGAGCCTTCCCTTTTAACCTGTATTTCATTAAGAGCCCTCAGAACCAGATCCTTAACCTGGTCATCAGTAAGATGAGGGGTTCTGCATTTCACGTCCCCGTGATACTTTCCGTTGCACTGCCATACGATCCTTCTGTATTTGTCAGTAGAGTGCCATACCTTGGCACCATAGAACCTGCCGCAGTCACCACAGATTATTACTGAGGAAAACAGTCTCGTGGCATTGTGCTGTCTGCCCAGATCCTTCCTGGTTTCAAGTTCCCGCTGCACCATGTCAAACTCTTCCTGAGACACTATCGCTTCATGGTCATCCTCAATGAAGAAACTCCTGACTTCTCCTCTGTTCGGAAGCCGTTCAGAAAGTAGATCCCGTTTGAATGTTTTCTGAAGAAGGATGTGACCGGCATATTTCTCATTCCTGAGTATCCTCAGAATGTCATTGCGGTTCCAATTGGTTCTGCCTGTTCCGGTTTTCCATCCAAGTTCCATGAGTTCCGTCGCAATGCCATGCGGAGTTTTCCCCTCAAGGAATCTTCTGAATATATACCGCACTGTCTTTGCTTGTTCCCCATTAATTACAGGCTTACCGTCAGGTCCCCTGTCATATCCGAGAAAAATCTTATAAGGCAGGGTGTACTGCCCTGTTTCATATCTTTTCCGTACTCCCCAGAGGACATTCTCAGAGATCGAACGTGATTCCTCCTGGGCTATGGAGCTCATGATCGTAAGCAGCATCTCCCCCTTGCTGTCAAAGGTCCAGATGTTCTCCTTCTCGAAATAGATCTCAACGTTGTGGCTCTTCAGAAGCCTTATGGCGGAGAGGCTGTCTACGGTATTCCTGGCAAACCTTGATATGGATTTGGTGATTATAAGGTCCATCTTCCCTTCCAGGGCATCCTTCATCATCTCCTGGAAACCCGGCCGGTCCTTTGCAGTGGTTCCTGAGATTCCATCGTCCGAGTACATCTTCACGAACTGCCAGTTCCACTTTGCCTTTATCATGTTTTTGTAATAGTC
>JAQXLM010000006.1 GCA_029012125.1 Eubacteriaceae bacterium
TTTTCAGTTGATCGGTATTAAGTTTCAGATTGGCAGAAACAACCGGTCTGATGTGTTTTTTTGTCACCTGCTTAAAACTGGTGGTCTCAGTTACATGCCAGGTATAATCATCAGCATCTACAGATGCTGAAACGACAGCTACACCGATATTTCCTACACCATGAGTCTTTCTCTTGTCGTTCTTAAAAATCTCTCCTACAAGAGTTGTCGTAGTTGTTTTACCGTTTGTTCCCGTTATTCCGATGTACTTTCCCTTTCCAAGTCTGTATGCCAGTTCAAGTTCACCGATTATTTCTGAGCCTGCCTTTTCTGCTTCACATACAAAATCCAGTTCCGGGCTTACTCCCGGACTCAGAACCAGCATGTCAAATAAACTCATATCATCCGGTTTCTCTCCGTAGAATCCTTTAACACAGTTTTCATTCAGGAATGACATGAGTTCACCGTCAATAGCTTCAGCATTTTTTGAATCCTGAACAAATACCTGTGCCTCCTGCTTTACCAGGGCTTTGCACGCAGCTATGCCGGAACGTCCAAGGCCGACTACAAGTATTTTTTTACCTTTTAAATTATTTAAGCTCTGTTCCATATTATTTCCTCTATATCATTAAATACACATAATTCCGTATGCCAGAAGACAGCTGAGTAGAGCTATTCCCCAGAACATAACTACAACCTGTGTTTCTTTCATTCCACACATTTCAAAGTGATGATGAATAGGTGCCATCTTAAACACTCTTTTCTTCGTTTTCTTATATACTCCAACCTGAATGATAACGGAAAGAGCTTCACAAACATATATCAATCCTGCTACCGGCAGAAGAAATTCAACCTTCATGATAATCGCTGCCGAAGCAACTGCTGCACCTAATGCCATAGATCCGGTATCTCCCATAAACAGCTTCGCCGGGTGCTTGTTAAAAGCAAGGAATCCCAGACATGAACCGCAAAGAACGGCACTGAAAACAGCAGGTGAAGTATGTCCAAACTTTATTCCCACTATTCCGAAGAACAAAGCAACCAGCGACGTTACTCCTGATGACAGTCCGTCCAGTCCATCTGTCAGATTTACCGCATTGGTCATTGCGACCATAACAAAGATTACAAATGGAATGTACAGCCAGCCGAAATCAATGTATTTATCGATAAACGGAATCCATACATCTGTACCATAGTCTGAAAAGGATGCCATGTAAACTGCCAGGCCGGCTGAGATAAGCAGCTGAATCACTATTTTCTGCCACGCTCTCAGTCCCAGATTATGCTTTTTGGCAACTTTGATGTAATCGTCCAAAAATCCCATTGCCGCGAAGGCAAGAGTAACTATCAGCATTATTACTATGTCAGTGTTGAAGCCTCCGAAACCCAATGAAGCCAGTACAAGACTTGCACAGATTGCTATGCCTCCCATGGTAGGTGTTCCTGCCTTGGACAGGTGTGATTCAGGGCCTTCCTCCCTTATGAACTGCTGAAACTGTCTGCGTTTCAGAATAGGTATTTCAATACCTGTAAGAATTGCTGAAACGAGCGTTGCTACGGCTATTATTATAAACAACTGATAAATATGCATTACGATACTCCTAACCTTCCATTATTTTTTCTACAACTTCTTCTAATTCTCTGCCACGAGATGCCTTTATCAGTATAACATCTCCGTCTCTGAACAGGCCTTCCATTATTTTGAAAAAGTCTGCTTTTGTATCAAAGTGCTTTGCCCTTTCGGGATCTCCGCCACCTTCAACAAATCCTCTCCATATAGCTTCCGCAGGTTCTGAAATTGTGTAAAGATAATCAATGTCCTGCTGCGCCACAAACCGGCCCACACTGTAATGACCTTCATCGCTCATTGCTCCCAGCTCATTAATGCCTCCTAAAATGGCAATCCTGCGCTCTGCCTTTGTGTGCATCAAAGTCGTCACCGCTGATTTCATGGATTCCGGTGAAGCGTTGTAGGTGTCATCTATCACCCTGATGCCGTCTCTCTCCCTTATGTTCAGTCTTCTGCCTGTCAGTTCGATTTTTGACAGACCTCTGATTGCTTCTTCTATGGAAACGCCCATCTTCTCACCGGCAGCTATGGCAAGTGCTGAATTAAGTGCGTTGTGTGCCCCCGGAATGCTTAATTTTACCCTGTAGGCTTTACCGCCTGCAGTAAGAGTGTATTCAATTCCCTGTTCACCAAAGTCATCTACATCGCTTACTCTGTAGCTGTCCTTCTCATCTGAACCGGCTCTGACAATTTCGTATTCCTTATCATCCGTTAAGGTGGAAAGCATGTCATTATCATTGTTTATGATCAATGTGTTTCCCTTGCCAAAATAGTTGGTCACTTCCATCTTTGCCTTGAAGATATTCTCCCGGCTCCCCAGCCTCTCTATGTGAGAGGTGCCTACATAGGTAATTATTCCTATTTCCGGTCTTATTATTTCAACAAGCCTGTCTATGTCTCCCGGCTGATCCATTCCTGCTTCCAGAACAGCTGCCTCCATGGTGTCATCAAAGGAAAAGATTGTATGAGGAACTCCCACATCGCTGTTAAAGTTTTTCATGGTGCAGCCTGTCACAAACTTCTCCTTCAATATGGCATGCATCATGTCTCTGGTACTTGTTTTTCCAATACTTCCCGTAACCACAACCTTCTTCAGATTCAGCGAATGCAGATAGAATTTTGCCAATCTCTGCATAGCCTTCAGGGTATCATCTACCAGAATTGCATTGCAGTCCTTAACGCTATCTATCATGTCCTCTCTGGATATAAAGAAGGCATCACAGCCATTTTCCATTGCAGAAGGAATAAATTTGTGTGCATCATGAACTTCACCGATAATGGGAATGAACAGCTGTCCCTTTATCACTTCCCTGGAATCGGTGGAAATTCTGTCGATAACAGCATCTCCACTGCCTGCGACTATTTTACCTCCCGTAATATCTGCCAGTTCCTTAAATGTAAATTCTCTCATTTCCTCACCTTTTCTATTGACAATAATACTTCTTCTCTATCATCCAGATGAACTCGTTTGTCCCCTGTTATCTGATAGTTTTCATGTCCTTTGCCTGCAATCAGAACAAACTGACCCGGGCCACAGCCTGCAACCGCCCGGTAAATTGCCTCTCGCCTATCCGGTACGATGCTGTAAGCTGCATTGTTTATCCCCTTTATTATATCACTAAATATCTGATTGGGACACTCGTTTCTTGGATTATCAGCTGTTAATATTATATCATCGGCATATTTGCATGCCACCCTGCCCATATCTGTTCTTCTCTTGGGATCACGCTCTCCGCCACAGCCGAATACACATGTGATTTTAGATGGCCGGTAGTCTTTCAGAGATTGCATCAAAGCTTCCAGAGCCATGCCGTTATGGGCATAATCAACCATAATTACTTCTTTTCCGGTTATTGAAAAGCACTCCTGTCGACCCGGGATGCCAATGGATTCCAGTGCCGCATGAATGGCATCCGATCCGGCACCCAGCCATCCTCCAATTATTATTGCCGGTGCGGCATTTAGTGGTGTAAACCTGCCTGCAAGGGGAACATTATAGACTTCTTTTTCTATTTCAAAGCTTACTCCAAGCTTTCCGTTTTCTCGCCACAGTTCTCTAAGGCCGAGAACATAATCATTATCGGTCTCATATCCAAAAGTTGCTATGGTACAGGTGTGACCTTCCATCACCTTCTCCATATTTCTGTCATCTCCGTTTACCACAGCATGTCGGCTTTGTCTGAACAGTCGGCTTTTACATTCTAAGTATTCCTGAAAATCTGTGTGTTCTTTAGGGCCGATATGGTCTTCACCTAAATTGGTAAATACAGCAAAATCAAATACTATTCCGGCTACTCGGTCCAGCTTCATGGCTTGAGATGATACTTCTATGACTGCCGCTTTACAGTCATTTACAACCATTTCCCTCAAAGCTTTCTGAATGTCCGATGCATCAGGGGTTGTCATTGTGCTGGAACGCCTTTCCTTGCCATTGTCTATGAATACGGTACTTATCAATCCCGTTTTCATTCCGGCTTCATTGAGAACAGCGTGCAGCATAAATGCGGTAGAAGTTTTCCCCTTAGTTCCTGTAATTCCTATTGTTATCAGCTGTTCTGCGGGATTTCCGTAAAATGCAGCTGAGATTTGAGCTAAAGAGGCTCTGGCATTATCTACCTTAATCACCGTAACATTTTCCCTAATTTCTTCCTCCGGTATACTATCCGTTACGATAGTGCAAGCACCTCCGTCAATGGAATCTTTGATAAAACTGTTTCCGTCCAGGCTCTCACCTCGTATACATACGAAAATGTAACCGGGCTTTATCTTTAATGAATTGCAGCTTATACCTTTAACCTCTGTATCTATGCTTCCCTGAAGAAGCCGGTATCTGTCGTTGGAAAGAAGGTTTGCAAGCTTCATTAAATCCCCCTAAGATAGTGTTCTGTTCAATTATTCAATTATTCTCGGTAAAGATATACTGTTCCGCCTTTTTCGATTTTTTTACCCTTCTTTGGGTATTGGTCGACTACGGTGAAATCCTCATTACCGCTCTGCTCCGGTACTATTTCATACTCAAGACCGCATCCGCTCAGAATTCCTATGGCGTCACTGAGGCTCTTCTTTGTTACATTTGGAACATATGCATATTTCGACTTCATCTCTGCAGAATCGGATTTACTGTATGAAGGTGATATGTTCATATACGGAAGAGCATTTTCCATAAACTCTTTTGCAATAGGGGCAGCTGTCAGGCTTCCATAGTGCATTCCCTGTGGACTGTCTACTACTACAAGGCAGACAAATTTAGGATCATCCATAGGTGCCATGCCGATAAAGGATGAGTATGTGTTACCCTTGTATTCTCCGTTTTCAGCTTTATCTGCCGTTCCTGTTTTTCCGCCGATGCGATATCCCGCAATTTTTGCTGATCCACCGCCACCTTCAGATACTACGTATTCCATTATTTTTCTCATATCGCTGGCGGTTTTGCTGGAAACAACCTTTCTAACCGCCTCAGTATCAAAGGTTTTTACTGTTTCTCCCTTACTGTTTGTAAGTTTTTTTACTATTCGAGGTTTCATCAGAATTCCGTCATTTCCAAAGGACGCTACAGCGGATGCCAGCTGTATTGGTGTTACAGCGATACCCTGACCATATGACATGGTGCACAGTTCCACTCTGCCTATTATATCCTTATCCTGAACGATTGCGGACGATTCTGCCTGAAGGTCTATGCCTGTTTGCTGTGTAATTCCGAACATATTCAGATAATCGTAGTATTTTTCTATTCCCATTGCCACACCCAGCTGCATCTGGACAGGGTTGCAGGAATTACCGACTGCTTCCTTAAGTGTCTGTGAGCCGTGATTTCCCAGACAGTGAAGTACCACGTCCGTTCCGGGAACTTTGTATGATCCGTTACAGTAGTAGCTGGAGTTTAAAGAAGTCACATCACTTTCCAGAGCTGAGGCTGTAGTGATCAGTTTGAAGGTTGAACCCGGTTCATATACATCACTTACAATAGGATTACGCCACATCTGACTCAGATATTCGGTCTGCTTTTTCGTGCTAAGCTCTTTATATGCCGCTCTTGCGGCTTTTCCTACCGGTAGAGCTGCCTCATTTGGATCAAAGCCAGGGTTTGTAGCCATAGCCAGAATATCTCCGGTTTTAACATCCATAACAAGGCACATTATTCTCTTGGCATCAGTCTTCTTCATACCCTTTGCAATGGCGTTTTCCGCATAGTGCTGAAGTATTTCATCTATTGTAAGTACAACGTTTAGTCCATCCTCCGCACCATAGTATTTTTCATGACCGTAGGAAATGTCATTGCCCTGAAGGTCTGTATTCTTTATCCATCTGCCGGCTATGCCGGAAAGGTATTCGTCGAACTGCCCTTCTATGCCTGTACGACCCTCTCCGTCATCATTTACACTTCCCAAAAGCTGAGATGCAAAGTTTCCCATAGGATAAAAGCGTTTGGTGTCTTCCACCACGCTTAGACCGTATACATCCAGTTTTCTTATTTTATCTGCAGTGTTTTTCTCAAGGCCCTTTGCGATTCGTACAAGTAACTGGTCTGCCGTCAGGTCCTTTTTTATGGTTGAACTCTTTTCATCCAGGATTACTGCCAGCTTACTTGCCAAATTGTCCAGTTTGGCATCGCTCTTGTATGTTTTCTTAAGCTCTTCCGGATATACCCACAGGGCATAGCATGTTGCACTGCTTGCAAGAACTTTGCCGTTTCTGTCTGTAATACTTCCGCGCTTTGCCTCAATCGGAATATCGCTTGTCTGCTGAGCAACAGCTTTTTCAGTATATTCTTCCCCTCTGACTATCTGAACCCATGCAAGTCTGAAGCACAGCGCAATGATCAATATACAAATGATCATAAAGGCGTATAATATTCTTTTTTTATTTGTTCCTGATACCCTTGCCATCTATATTATTTCCTTTTTTATCTCATACTAATGAACAAGCCAGACTACTTTTTATTAAATTGTCTGGCTTTAAGAACTATGTAATTATCACTCACTGTAAACTAATTATATTGCACATCCTTAATTATATGCCTTTTCCTTTATTAGAATTGCAAAGTTCTCCTTTGGAACATCTGCATCTGATACGTATATGCACTCGTCTTCAGAAGGATAGACCATACCTAATTTGGATGTTGCTATTTTCTCGATATTTTCCACGTTGTTGGCACTTTTAATCTTTACACTTATTGTATCGATTTCACCCTGTAAAGTTTCGTTAGCAGCCACCAGCTTATTGTTTTCGTACTTCAGTTCTGCAGAATAAGCAGATAGAACTACAATCAGAATGCAGATAAAACCTATAAGCACTGTGCCAAGAATAATTCTTTTCTTTTCATTAGTCTTCATTGTCTGTCTCTTCCCTTTTTATATTTTCTCACATACTCTAAGTTTTGCACTTCTGGATCTTGGGTTTTCTTCAAGCTCTTCTTCCCCCGGCAGAATCGGTTTCTTTGTCACCTTCCTGATGTCCGCAACCTTTCCTCAAATACATACCGGAAATTCCTTTGGGCATGTACACGGATTGGCTCTTCTTGCGATTATGTCCTTTACAATTCTGTCCTCCAGGGAATGGAAGGAAATAACGCAGAGACGGCCATGGGGATTTAAAACATCACAGAATTCCTCAATTGCTCTCTCCAGCTGTCCAAGCTCATCGTTTACTTCAATTCTGATGGCCTGAAAGGTTCTCTTTGCCGGGTGAGGTCCTTCTCTCCGTGCTTTTGCAGGTATGGCTGCTTTGATAAGTTCAACCAGTTGGAAGGTTGTCTCGATAGGCCCGTCCTTTCTGCCGTTTACTATAAAAGATGCGATTCTCTTCGCCCATTTATCTTCACCGTATTTGGATATGATTTCTGCCAGTTCCTTCTGGTCGTAGCTGTTTACAACATCATATGCCGTAAACCCGTCATCCTGACTCATTCTCATATCCAGGGGAGCGTCTGCCATATAGGAGAAGCCTCTTTCGGCATTATCCAGCTGAAAGGATGAAACCCCAAGGTCAAGCAAAGCTCCGTCAATGCCGTCTATATTCAGTTCCCTCAGAACATCCTTTATGTCAGAGTAATTGCTCTGTACGAAAATCTTTTTGCAATTGTATTTTTCCAGTCGCTGCTTTGCAGCATTCAGTGCGTCTCGGTCCCTGTCTATTCCAATCAGGGTCCCCTCTTCCGAAAGGTGGCTGCAAATCACGGAAGAATGTCCACCTCCGCCTAACGTTCCGTCGACGTATATTCCGGAAGGCGAAATGTTTAAATTGTCGATGCACTCGTTAAGTAAAACAGAAGTGTGTTTAAATTCCATGTTTACCTCTAAAAGTTATACTTTGTCAAAGTCTCAATATACTCGTTTGAATCCATCCTGTTATCATTATCAGGAGCTTCCCAAACTTCTTTACTCCAGATTTCGATTTTTTTCATGGCACCCATTGTAACAAGTTCCTTGTCTATGCAGGCCCTCTTTTTCAGTTCCGCGGGAATGACGATTCGACCTTGCTTGTCAAATTCGCATTCCACTGCACTGGCGAAACTGTTTCTAATGAACTTTCTAACATTTTGGTCTGTCTCCGGCAATTGAGACATTTTTTCAACCTGTTTTTCCCATTCCGACATAGGATAGATATATAAGCAAGTATCCATTCCTACTGTCAATACACATTTTCCCCCCAACTGTTCTCTGTGTTTAGAAGGCACAATCATTCTGTTCTTGGCGTCTATTGAATTGTAATAGGTTCCCATAAACATATGATTTTCCTCCTTTCCGCTCAGATTAGGGTATTCGTGTATTTTATCATCCCCATTTTACACCACTTCACACCACAATTCAATATTTTTTCCCCACATTATAAAACTTTTTTGGGATAAAAATCTCCAAAATAAAACCATGGTCACCACGGCCATGGTAAAGGCATATTATTAAAGTGACTCACAGTTATAGCTTCGGATTACCCCCTACATAGCGAAAGCTATAATAATAAAAGTGAGGTAAAAAAATGCATAATGAATCCTTAGTTTATCTGAATAAGGTCTATACTGATCTTCAGGCTAAATCCTGTCCTTTGCTGTCAGGAATTACTGCCACCTCAGAAAATTTCAACCAACAGCTAACCTTTATAGATGTGGATTGTTGCGATTGCGGTTGCGGATGTAATCGCTCCGATGATCTGGACGGCAATCTGACCTTTGCAGTAGAAAGCACAGAGGTTTTCGTCAGTGATTTCAACATAGCACATCCTGATTGCTTATCTCCATGCGATGTTACGGTTAACGGAATTCCTGTAGATGATCTGGAGTTCTTCAACGACAGATTTTCCGCATCTACCAATGCTCTGATGACATCCATTTCCAACTGCAGTTGTATGGAAAAGGGAATGTCCACATCAGGCTATCTTCTGATTACCGGCATTCAGCACTGGACCGCTAAGCTTACAATTGTCCTGAGAGGCAGCGTTTTCGGATGTGGAGGATGCAAGAGATTTAAACTGGTTATGACTTCTCATAACTGTCATCCTGTTGACATTACAGGCAGCAGCACCTTTGCGGCACCAAAGATCTGTCTGCCATGTACAACTAACGGAATTGCTCCAGTCATTAATTTCTCCTTCGATGCAACCGCCGCATTGCTGAATCCTGTAATCACCAGTGAACCTTCATGTGATAAACCTTGTAATGTAAAGGTTACCGGCTGTCTCATTGTAGAGCCTAACGTTAATGTTCAGGTAACCAGAGCCACATTGTTCAGAACAAATTCCCAGGTTATCAATATTCCATGTGACGATGCATCAAAATGCCGAGATGCTTCAGGAATATGCAATCCTTGCGATGAAGATGATGACAGCAATGCCCTTCATCTTCGTCAGCAGTGCTGCAGAGATAACATTCAACACGACTGGGACTCTGATGAAGACTGCGATTGCCACCGAGACTGCGGCTGCCGCAGAGAACGAGAAGACCGTCGTGAAGAGCGCTGCGAAGACCGCTGTGAAGACCGTTGCTCCAGAGAAAATGAACGCAATCAGAACAGAAACAACGGCAGAAACAGAAACAGAGACATCTGCTGCCAGTTCAACGGCAATAACGGATGCAGCTTCTAAGGTGAAATGACTTCTGATTATCAGATGATTTTTTCTCAGTATTAGGCACAAAAAAAACAGGTAACTCCTCCGTCCCCTTTCATTACAGGACTTGGATTACCTGTTTTGTATACTTAAAGTGTTTCTATTACATCCAGGCTGCAGCTCTCCAGCTGCTCTCTGCTTCCGATGACACATATTCCGCTGTTTTCATAGGTTTTTCTGATATTGTCTGCTAGTTCCATCAGGTCTGACGGTTTTGTCTCCAGCATTTCTTTCAGAAGTTTCTCTCTGTACTCATAAGTTACCTGGGCAAAGTAGTGCGCATCAGCCTTCATGCCTCTGGTTCTCGGCGTTGTCAAAGGCAATACATCGGATATTGCCCCTATGATAAATCCACTGATATCATCGTTTTCCGCAGCAAATTTCTCAAGAAAATCGGCAGTACCTTTGTAGGTTTGAAGGGATTTGGCTGCAGATGGATCTCTATAGGAATGACTGGTTGTAATTCCATCCTGTCTAATGCTGAATCCTGTCCCGTAAGCCCCACCCTGAACTCTGACCATGTTCCAAAGGTATGCGAAGGTTATTATCTTTGATGCTATTCGCATTCTGCCATTGAATCCATCAAAACCCTCAAGCACTCCTCCCGCACATGCAAATGAAATATCTGTCGGTACGGCAATGCCCTCCTTTTTCGGCTTCCAAGGTCTCAAAACTGATTTCAGTTGAGTTCGCGGACCTCTCTCCGGCAGGCTCGCATACAATTGAGCTGCCACCGATGAAAGCAGTTCTCTGGTTCCGCCGGTTAAGGTCAGGGTCAGCCTGTTGCTGCATACTATTCGATTTATCAGGCCGGAAAGCTTTTCACTAAGCTCTGCCCAGTTCCAGTTACCCTCATTTTTTTCAAGCCAGCGGTAGTACCGGTAACCTCCCGCACATTCGTTGGAAACACCAACTGCACTGTTTTGTGCGGAAATGCGACTGATTCCCATAGATGATCCCGACATGACTATTGAGCGGAAATACTTGGTTTTCAATTGCTTTAATATGTCAAGAGCCGTCGTTTCACCGTCCAGAAGAGTCTGGGTGAGAATCTCCACTACAAGTGGAATTGCCTTGTCTACATTTTCCTCCAGAGTGCCGAAGCTGACACCAAGTTTTATTCTGCATTCATCCCGATTGTCTCTTACCATGTGAGATGATACATAGAAGCTGAGGCCTCCGAATATTAGACGTATTTCATTGTCCAGTTCTTCTTCGCTGTGCTGCCGGGTCTTCATTTTTCCCAGAATATCTGTCAAAAATGACAACAGAGAAATCTCCTCTTCCTCCAGATCATCGGCATCAAAGAACATAGAAAAGTTTGTTATTCCGGAACAGTTGATGTCATGGTAAAGGGTTTTGATGTTCTTATACTCTCCCTCTTCTGTAGGCAGTGTCTCAGGTACCGGATCTATGTCCTCCGGCTGAAGATGAGGCAGTGATGCTAAGGCTTCCTCAGAATCCACGCTGTTCTGCCATTCTATCAAAGCTTCTTGAGACTGGATTATTTTCTCTCTCATTTTCTCAGTCCATTTAGAGGTTTCGGCAGTGATTCGTTCCTCCTCCCTGCGTCGACGTTCTTCACCGATTGTCTTAGAAGGAACCATAATTACCTTAGCTCTGTGTGGATTGTCAAGAATCACTTCTCTAATCAGTTTCTCAAAATAGCCTTCCTTCATTTTGCCCCTGAGATTTACAAAGAGATCGCCTATTTCCAGTTTTTCAATTGGGTCTCCGCCATACAGCCAGTTGTCCAGCATCTGCATTCCGAATACCAACCCCTGAGGAGTGGATCCGTAATCTCTTTCTCTGGCACTATACTCCAGGCCGGCCATTGATGCCTCTATCTGTTTAGGATCTATTCCCTCATCTGCAATCTTCTCCAGCTGTGAGAATATAAGTTTTTCAACTTCTTCCCGATTATCGTCATTAATGTTGACCGCTTCAATTTTTACCCATGACTGTGCGGTACCGTCATAAACACCCATGGAAACGGCTTCTGCCAATCCCTGTGAAAGCACTGCCTTGCATAAAGGTGACTGATTGCTACCACAAAGTACATCAGATAGAATATGCATGGCCACAGTCTTTTCTCTTTCATCAAAGCCGGCAAAGACTCTGCCCCAGGACATTCTGGTGCGACCCTTTTCATCCTCTTCCTGTCCCAGTTCGTAAGAGATTTCCTGTACTCCACCGTCTACAGGCAACTGCATTTCCGGTCCGGAAATATACTCCCCTCTTTCGGATTTACCTAAGTATTCTTCATCGATTATTTTCAGAATAATATCTATGTCCATATTTCCGTCCAGGAAAATACGTCCGTTGGAAGGAGAATAAAATTTCTTGTGGCATTCTATAAAGTTTTCATATGATAAGTCAGGGATGGATGCCGGATCTCCTCCTGAGTTGTACCGGTATGGTGAGTCAGGGAAGAGAGCTTTGTTCAAGGCTGCTTCCTCAAGATCCTCCACTCCGGACATGGCTCCCTTCATCTCGTTAAAAACTACGCCCTTGTAACTTACTTCACCGGCTTCATCCACCTCATAGTGCCAGCCCTCCTGATAGAATATTTCCGGTTTGCTGTATATCAAAGGAGAGAAAACCGCATCAAGATATACTCTTACAAGATTGATGAAATCCTTATCGTTTCTGCTTGAAACAGGATAAAGGGTTTTATCCGGAAAGGTCATGGCATTGAGGAATGTATTCATAGAACTCTTCAGAAGCTCTACGAAGGGTTCCTTTACCTTGTATTTCTCAGAACCTCCCAGTACAGAGTGCTCCAGAATGTGAAATACTCCTGTATCATCAAAAGGAAGGGTTTTAAAAGCTATTCCAAAGGTTTTGTTTTCTTCGTCTCTTTTCAGCCATGCCAGCTGAAGCCCTGTTTTATCATGGGTCATCTCAATCAGCTGAGCTGAAAGTTCTGAAACAGGTCTTATTCTGTTGACGGTAAAGCCGTGAGTCATATCGTTAATTATCAATCTGTGTTTTCCTCCCGTTACGTTGAATGCTTATTTCATCTCAGTCAGGAAGGCCTTATACCCCTTAACTGCTTCACATATATCTGCTTTGCTGGATATTTCCATGGTGGCATGCATGCACAGAATAGCCAGACCGCTGTCTATTACTTCCATACCATACTGGGCCGTAATGTATGCAATTGTTCCGCCACCACCTGCATCTACGCGTCCCAGCTCTGCAAACTGATATTTTACATCATTGTTTTCCATAATATTTCTCAGTGCCGCAATGTATTCTGCATTGGCATCATTGGAGCCTGACTTTCCGCCTGAACCTGTAAATTTACTGAAAACAAGACCCTTTGATAAGAATGCTGTGTTTTTCTTTTCAAATACATCAGGGAAAAGAGGATCATAAGCTGCGTTTACATCTGAAGAGAGCATCTTGGAGTGGCTTAATGCTCTGCGAAGGGAAATGTCGCCTGTATGTCCTGTAAGCAGACATATTTCCGCTACTATATTTTCAAAAAACCTTGAGTGCATTCCGCTGGCGCCGTTACTTCCGATTTCTTCCTTGTCAACCAGCAGGCAGCAAGCTGTACGCTTTGGCTTTTCCACATCGAGCATGGCAAACAATGATGTGAAAGCACAGATTCTATCATCTTGACCATATGCCATAACCATGCTTCTGTCCAATCCCATATCCCTGGCTTTTCCTGCAGGCACTATTTCCAGTTCTGCGGATAGGAAGTCTCTTTCCTCTACTCCATAGCGTTCATTGAATATTTTCAGCATATTCTTCTTAACGGCCTCATTTTCCTCACCTTCCAGAGGAGTGTTTCCCACAAGAAGGTCCAGCTTTTCTCCTTCTATTACATTAGATGCTTTCTTTTCCAGCTGAGCTTTTGACAGGTGTATCAGAAGATCTGTAACGGCAAATACCGGATCGTCGTCTTTTTCACCAATTACAACATTAACCTTGGTTCCATCCTTCTTAACTATTACTCCGTGAAGAGCAAGGGGTACAGTAACCCACTGGTATTTTTTTATGCCTCCGTAATAATGTGTATCCATATAGGCCATGCCTTCTTCTTCGTAGAAAGGGTTCTGCTTTACATCCAGTCTCGGAGAGTCTACATGAGCACCCAGAATGTTCATTCCCTTCTCAATATCCTCTTCTCCAATATTAAACATAGCCATAGTCTTTTCATTGTATGCTGCATAAACCTTATCACCCGGTTTCAACATGGTGTTATTCTCTATATACTGTGACAGGGGCTTATATCCTGCTTCCTCAGCCATAGATACGGCCAGTCTGATACATTCCCTTTCGGTTTTGCCTGCATCCAGGCACTCCTTGTAGCGCTTAATAATTTCGTTCATTTTCTACCTCCGCTCATGATTATAGGCTTATTATTCTCAGCCTGTAATTTCCTATACTTGGCCTCCATGGGGCATAGTAATCTGCTCCATAGCCGTTAAAGAAAATTATAATGGCGGGATGACCTAATGTCAACCCGCCTGAGATGCGTCAGTTATACCATTCTTAGTTCTTTGCAAGCTGTCTCAATCTTCCCTGGAATCCCTTGCATAGAGCTCCGATTACAACGAACTCTACAATCAGCAGAATTACACACTGTACAACTCTGGAAACAAGCAGTGCGCTAAATGGCGATCCGTATAATAGGGATATGAAGTAAGTATTAAGAATCAGGCCCAAAACCAGCTGATGAATGCCGACAGCCAAAGCGATTCTAACCACAGTCTGCTTCTTATGTAGAAGAAGTCCGAATACAACACCACAAAGTGCACAGGTTAATGTGAAGCCGGGGAAATATGCTCCGATTGGGAACAGAATTGCTCCGATAAAATCAGCAACCCCTCCTACGATTCCTCCTATAACCGGACCGTAAAGATATGCGGCGATGAATACAGGTACGAAGGTAAATCCTATCTTAAGATTCCATGCGTTCAGTGACAGGAACCTTGACAGGATGACTGCTGCTGCAATTAGAATTGCAGAGGTTACTAATGTCTTTGTGTTCATTTTTTTCATAAAAAATCTCCTTTCGTGACAGATTGCCACAATAGGAGTCTAATTCCTGTTTAGTGGCAGCGGATGCGGAATATGCAACGCGATCATCAGATCTTCGTCCGACGGCAACTTCCCATCCGTCGGCACTTAACGCGCAATTCCTACTCTGTCTAAACACATATAAATTATTTTACCGTAAAATTATACAACACAAGCCCTGATAAAATCAAGGCTTGTGTTGTTTTTTTTATGGTTTATCTTGAAAAAATTCTGTCCTTTTTCTTTACTGTGCCTCTACCGTAGTTCTTTCCTCTGATAAGTCGAACTATTAAAGCAATGATAAGAACTATTACTGCGATAACAAGAATGATTATTGCCAGAAGCATTCTTGCCAGCTTGTTCGGCTTTTTGATAAGCTGCAGTATGTTTTTACTGTCTACAAGAACCTTTCTGTCGCTTGTTTTCGCATATTTCTCCGGAACCTTATTACCCTTGAATGAGTCTATGTAAGATGCAAGTGCATACCATTCCTTAAGTTCCTTTCCATCCTTGCAGTAAATGATGTGGTCTTCAAAATCATCAATAGGATTTCCATCCTTGTCCTTTGGCTCTAAGGAAAGAATCCCCTTGGACATGGACTCAACTGTACTCAACATCTGTGCAGAATAAAGGTCTGCAACAACTCTGTACAGCTTGCCGTTTTCCAGTTTTTCAGTTGAACCGTCCTTATTCTGCAAAACGGTGTCATAGGCTCTGTTAAGGAACAATCTGTTTGGATTGTATGTATACTTCAAGCCACTGCAGTACAGTCTCGCAGGTACCATAAGCTCTGAAACTGAAATATCGATTTCCGCAACCAGCTTAAGTTCTGCACCTGTCAGATATACACTTACCAGTGGATATCCCGCCACTCC
This sequence comes from Eubacteriaceae bacterium, assembly GCA_029012125.1. Taxonomy (GTDB): domain Bacteria; phylum Bacillota; class Clostridia; order Peptostreptococcales; family Anaerovoracaceae; genus Senimuribacter. Next base: position 15,562 of record JAQXLM010000006.1, read on the forward strand.
GTCCTTTCCGGTTCCCAGTGACAGAGCATTGAATGCATCTTCTGTTGTGATTTTGCCTTTATCAAAGCTGCCACGTATTACTCCAAATGGAGCGATGGCTACATCAACTTTCTGGTAGTTGTCACCTTCTGCCTTCTTCACTCCGTATATGTATGAGTCAGCAATCAGATTTCCTAATGTATCTTCGCCCTGTTCCAGACCGAATTCATCGATGTCAGTAAACTCTATATCGTTATCGGCCAGCTTTTCGTCCCACGTATATCCGTACTTTTTAAAATACTTCTCATTTACAGTATTCTTAAACTCTTCAACCTTCAATACAATCTCAAGGTCATCCTCAATGCTGCTGTTCAAACGAATCAGGTCATAGCTGCTCATTGTGTATTTGCCTTTGTTTTTTTCAAAGGTAATCTTTCCGATATTCTGGTTATACTGTCCTGCAGAAGCTATGATTGTATCATTGATAACAATAGGTTCTTCAAGGGTTGTATGGCTGTGACCGCTGACAATTAGATCTATTCCGTCAACTTCTTCAGCCAGAATCTCATCCTCTGAGGATTCCGGATTCGATGCATTGGTTCCGCTGTGGGAAAGACATACGATAAGGTCTATGTTCTTCTCGTTTTTCTTGATGGCCTTCACTGTTTTCTTAGCGGTCTCAACCGGATCCAGGAAAAGAGTTCCGCTTTCGGGAGCATAACTTGCTGATTCTTTTCCAAAAATACCGAAAACAGCAATCTTTGCATTTCCATGTTCGATAACAGTGTAAGACTTTTCCTCATAGCCTGCCTTGTATTTTTTCAAAGCAGCCATAAGATTGTTTCCGTCTTCTTTAAGGTCGGCATCTCCCAGTGTTCCGTCCCAGTCAATATTGGATATTACAAGCTCAGGTAATGCCAGTTCCAGCTTGTCTACATCAACTTTTTCTTTTTCCCATCTAAAGGTCTGTGGATTCCACACATATGGGGCTTTTTCCTCTTCGATAACTCTTGCATCTTCCTGCGCTGCCTTCACCGCAGAGTTAAGCATCTCTGCCAGTCCTTTGGACCTGTAATCAAATTCATGGTTACCCAGTGTTACAGCATCATAACCCAGTTGTCCCATCATATACAGCTCAGAGGCATCACTCTTGAAAATAGTCTGGAAAGGAGTTCCCATAGAAAAATCGCCGGCATCAAAAACAAAAGTATTTTCGGTTTCTTCCCTGACATCCTTTATTACCGTGCCAATCCTTGGAAACTTTTCCATATGTGAGTGCATATCGTGAGAAAACAATATGGAAACAGTATCCTTATTATCCTGAGAATCCTGTGTCTCTCCTACTGCAAATACAAACTGGGGCAGCGTTAATGCCACTACCATGCATATCACTATTAATTTTGATAATACTCTTTTCAATTTTCAATCACCTCGTATGAATATTTTACCACAAATATTTAACAGGTAAATATCAAAAATATGATTAATCACTAACAAGGAGGAAATTATGAACCAGTACTTATTTTTATTATCAGCCCTTTTGCTGCCTGTTCTTGTCAGCCCCATCAGAATTCATAGAAAAGGCTTCCTAACCGGTCTGCTGATCGGGTTGTTGTATTGGTGCAAGGTTTCTCCCTATTTTGCTGTCGTCCCTGTTTCAGCTGCTGTTATCACTCTGATTAGCCTTCCTGTCCAAGTAACATCGATTAGTATTAAGGTTTCTCATCCAAAGCGTCCCGCAACACATCTGTTTATTTTTTTTGTTATTTCTTTGGCCGTGTTCACAGCTATAAGCACTGCTGTAATCCCTGCAAACCTTTATTACGAGTGGCGGAATACCTATGTCTTTCTTTCCACAGATCTATCCATTATCGTCAGTTCCGCAGGTGCAGTCTTTTTTGGATGGCTGTGTGATAAAAAGGGTTCTTTTATATCGTCTCTGTATCTGGTTTTTTTATCCGAAGTCGGCATTTGCTTTTCTGCTGCGAGAAGCTATAACATGTCCGCTTTTGCACTGTCTGTCATTATGATATATTTCTGTGCAGGCGGTTTTCCCGTTTGCCTGCCAATGTTGTCCAGATGGTTTTGGGGCAGAGACATCTTTTACAAGCTTTATCCGCCAATGGCTGCTTTCATATTTTTTCTGATATGCTATGTTCGAAAGCTATGCACGGGTCTTCCGCTCTCATCCTCTGTTTTCAACGAATTTCTCATTGGTTTACTGGGACTGACCGTATCAGCCATGGTTTTTTTGTTCGTTTCATGGAAGAGACGTCTCTTCCTGGTCATGGGAAGCAGAGACAGATGAGACATAAGCATCATTCGCTACAGCCCATTTCTGAGGATCGATTCCTTCTCTTTCCAGCTTGCCTTTCACAAATAATCTAAACAGCGAATAAATCACCGAGCATAAAGGTATAAATACAATCATACCCATTACACCCATCAGCTTGGCTCCTACGGTTATGGCAACCAATACCCAGATGGAAGGCAGACCAACTGAGTTGCCCACTACCTGAGGATAAATCAGATTACCTTCAACCTGTTGAAGAATCAGGAACATAATTATGAAAATCAAAGCCTGCATTGGATTTTCCATAACAATAAGCAGTGCCCCCATAACGCATCCGATAGTGGATCCTACAATCGGAATAAGGGCTGTAAATGCTATGAAAACCGAAATCAGCATAGCATAAGGCATTCTCAACAAAGTCATTGCAATGAAAAACATAAACCCGAGAATGCATGCATCCAGGCACTGTCCTGAAATAAAGCTGGCAAATGTGGTATTGGATATGTGGCACACGTAAAGTACTCTGTCTGTAAGCTTCTCTCCCAGGCATGCATACATAGCCTGTTTAAACTGACTTCCAAGCTTCTCCTTGGCCAAAAGCAGATACACCGCAAATATAAAGCCAATAAAGAAATTAAATACAGCTCCGACAATGCTACCTACCACTTCTATACTTCCGCCGATCATTCCCTTGGCAAAACTCTGAATCCAGGTGGATAATCTGTTTATAATTTCATCCCAGCTGATTGAAACACTGTCAATCTGCTGCTGAATATAAGAAAAATATCCCATGTTTTCCTCTAGCCAGTTCTGAAACGCCTTGTATGCATGAGGCATTTTCTCCGCCACGGATATCATTGTATGCCCAATCTGAGGGATGATGATTGACATTACAACTACTATTACCCCTATTACCAAAGCCAGCGTTATCAGAAGTGATACAGGTCTGCGGCTCTTCTTCATGCGCGTAGCTTTTCCAAAGAGCTTTTGTTCGATTCTGACCATAGGTACATTTATTACGAAGGCGGTCGCCGCTCCTACAATAAATGGCGAGAAAATTCCGATAATGTACCCCGCTCCATCAATTACCACTGAAATGTTTTTCAGGCATAGATAGAAGGCAATGCACGCAAAGGCAATACCTATAATTGTTTTAATATCTTTTTTCCCAAAATTACTGTTCAATATTCCATCCTTCTCCCTTTCTCTCTTCAATCCCTTTTGTCAATCACCCTAAAGTGATTACTGTGTTATGCAAATTATATTATATAAAAAAGCTCAAAACAAGTTTGAGTTGCATTTTTTATTACTTTTTTGCCGAGGGGCGAGCCTTCTTTTGCCATATATATTATATCAT
>JAQXLM010000007.1 GCA_029012125.1 Eubacteriaceae bacterium
TAGGAGAAGTGGGCCTTACAGGAGAAATAAGGGGAATTCAGAATGGGGAAAAGATTCTGGCAGAGGCAGGAAGGCTGGGATATGAGCAGATAATAATGCCCAAGAAGAGCGTTGATAAGCTGGACAGAAGCGTGTTGAAAGGAAGCTGCAGAGTTGTGGCGGTCAGCAATATCTATGAGGCAATCGATGCTTTTAGAGGAGAATCCCTGGGTATATAACCCTCATAAGCTACATCAATCGAAAACAAAAACGCAGAGAGTACAGGTTGATATACTTCTGCGTTTTTTATCTTCTTATTTCTTCTTTTGTTTGACGATATCCATCTCAAACCAGAAAGTGGTTCCTTTTCCTTCTTTGCTGATTACACCGTACTGAGCCTTATGTAAGGAGAGTATCTCCTTTACAATAGATAGACCCAGACCGGAGCCCTCAATTGGTCTTACGTGGTTTTTGCTGGACTTGTAGTATCGTTCCCATACATGATTTATTTCATCGTCAGGAATACCGATACCGTTGTCTGTTACCTCACAGCGCATTCGACGACCAGTCTTTTTAATATTGACTATGACCTTCTTGTCATCTCCGCAGAATTTGACTGCGTTGGTAACCAGATTGGAAATAACCTGTTTAATCTTTGATTTATCGCCGTTTACAAGAATTGAGTCCCGGCAGTTAAGCTGGATATTATAGCCTTCCTGCTCTCGGAGTATGTCATAGGATGCCAGCAGAGATTCAGCGACTTCTTTAATATCAAAATCCTCGTAATCGAGAACAATAGTACGATTTTGCATACGTGACAGATTCAGCATATCTGTTACCAGAGTATTAAGCCTGTCTGTTTCCTCTATGATTACAGCGAGATGAGATTGCCTCTTTGCAGGATTATCTCCCGATAAATCGCGAATCATCTCTGCATAGGATTTTATCATGGTCAAAGGCGTTCTCAGGTCATGAGAAACATTAGCGATGAGATCCTTCTGGTACATATCCGTCTTTTCAAGCTCACGAGAAGCATGAGTAAGCGTATCGGCCAGCTTGGCTATTTCTGTATACTTTCCGCCGTTGAACTGTACACCGTAGTTTCCCTTACCCATTTGAGCTGCTGCCCTGGTTATGTTTTTCAATGGCCTGGATATTCTGGATGAAAAGTACAGTGCTATTATGGAAGCAAGAACTATGGCAATAAACGACACGTAAATAAACTGACTTAGCAGTATTTTAACGGTTGACTGTCCCGGGTTAAGAGGCGTAAAAATGTACAGAACATAACGTGATTTATTCCAGCGATTTAAGGAATCTCTGTCATATCCGTAAAAGTCGTCAGCCATTGAATTATTCTCGGTCAGGTAGCAAGCATAAGACAACAGCCTGCTGCCTGATGCATTGGATGATCCGGATGAAACGTAAGATACCCTGTCCAGAGAACCTGCAAGGAGTCTTTTTCGCAGAAGGGCCACATTTTCGCTGTATTTGTATATTGGACCTTGACCGTCATACTTAGGCGCAATGAGAATATCTCCGCCCAGAGTTTCCACACGCATATATACATCAGGACTGGCTGATGAAAGCACATCCATAGTATTGGCGAGCTCCTGAAGGTCATTATTCCGCGAATATGACTCAATAATCTGAGTTGCCATCTTGGTGGTTGCACTGATCTTGTTCTGCTCGAAGTAATCCTCAAAGAAGAAAGACATAAGTCCCCATATCATGAAAACTATCAAAGCAGCCAACAGAATGAAATAGCACCAGAGCTTAAAACGGATACTGTTCAGTTTACTCTTAGTCTTCGTATTCAAACTTATATCCCACTCCTCTTAGTGTGACAATGTAGTCTCTGTACGGACCCAGGTTGTTTCTCAAATTCTTTATATGAGTGTCGATTGTTCTGTCGTCACCGAGAAAATCAAAGCCCCAGATATCAGAGAGCAGCTTTTCTCTTGACAAGGCAATATTCTTGTTCTCAATCAGGTAAAAGAGCAAATCGTATTCCTTAGGTGTAAGCTCTGTGCGAACACCATCTACGGTTACTGTTCTTCCGGCCATGTTGATTTCCAGCCCGCCGAACTTAAGTATGTCAGATTTGACAGCGGAACCGCCGTTTCTGCGGGACAGTATTGCGTTTACTCTGGCCATAAGCTCCTTAGGACTGAAAGGCTTAACAATGTAGTCGTCTATGCCCAGCTCGAAACCAAACAGCTTATCGTACTCTTCTCCTCTTGCGGAAAGCATTATGATAGGCACATCCTGTACCTTCTTAATCTCTTTGCACGCGGAAAATCCGTCCAGTCTGGGCATCATGATGTCAAGTATGACAAGGTCATAATGATTCAGCTTGCACAGACCTACAGCCTCCATACCGTCACCGGATTCTTCTACTTCATAGCCGTTAAATTCTGCATATTCTCTTATTACTTCTCTGATTTTCGGCTCATCATCGACAATTAAAAGCTTGTACATACAAGACCTCCTGTAAAGATTTTACTGTTTCTATTGTAGACTATATTTGTGAAGTTTATATGAATAAATTTATAATATTTTATCACATAAAAAACTCTTTTAAAAGGGTATTTGTGGGGGTTGGACGGGTTGACGAACGTT
>JAQXLM010000008.1 GCA_029012125.1 Eubacteriaceae bacterium
CAGACAGGCATGCGGTTTTTCTGACAGATACCCTCAGTTTACTGAAAAGGGAGCAGTTGTTTTGGGAGTGAGCAAGGACTCTGTGGCATCTCATAAAAAGTTTGAGGAAAAGTACGGACTTGCCTTTACCCTTTTATCAGACACGGAACGCACAGTAATTGAGGCTTATGATGTTTGGAAGGAAAAGAAAAACTACGGCAAGGTTTCCATGGGCGTAGTAAGAACCACTTATCTGATTGATGAGGAGGGCGTTATCATCAAAGCTAACGACAAGGTTAAAACTGCAGATGATGCTGAGAAAATGCTACAGGTATTGAGCGAATGAGAATTATACTATCCCCGGCAAAAAAGATGAACCAAAACACTGACGTACTGGCACCTATGGGGCTGCCGCCGTTCATGGACAAAACCGGTGAAATTCTCGAATGGCTAAGAGGTCAGTCAAAAGACAAGCTGAAGGCTCTATGGAAGTGCAACGATAAAATCGCCGATCAAAACTTCCATAGACTTGAAAACATGGATTTGCACAACCAGCTTACGCCTGCGGTTTTAGCATATGAAGGGCTGGCCTATCAGTATATGGCACCGGCTGTTTTTGAGGATGGGCACTTTGATTATGTGCAAAACCACTTAAGGATTCTGTCGGCTTTCTACGGTGTGCTTGCACCTATGGACGGAGTCAGTCCATATCGCCTGGAAATGCAGGCAAAAGCCGCAATCGGAGATGCAAAGAATCTTTACGATTTCTGGGGAGACAGCCTGTACCGCCAGGTGAAAGATGATAGCGGTATAATAATTAATCTTGCATCAAAGGAATATTCCAAATGCATCGAGAAGTATCTTACACCGGAAGATACTTTTATTACAGTTACATTCTGCGAAATGTCCGGAGGCAGGCTTGTAACCAAGGGTACATATGCCAAAATGGCTCGCGGCGAGATGGTTAGATTTATGGCGGAAAACCGGATTGAAGTACCTGAAAGAATAAAAGAATTCGATAGCTTGAGCTATGTTTATAGAGAAAATCTGTCGTCAGAGAAGGAGTATGTGTTTGAGAGGAGGTGACAGCGTGGCATATAATGAGCTGGTTAAGAATTTCAAGCGCATACGTGACTATATGAGGGAATTCTACGTATATGGTTTCAAGAGTAGAGATGAATTCACTCAAAAGAGTGCACGTTCTTATGATGATGAACGCAGACGTCTGGAGAGCTGGCTCGGAGATTATATGCGCTTCCGTCAGACTCCTGAAGGAAAGAATGTTTTCCTTTCCATCGACAGCCGTTTGACCAGTCACAATCCTTTATTCAAAGCATGGAAGACCAAAAGCTTTACCGATGGTGATATTACTTTGCACTTTGTAATCTTTGATATTCTCTCCGACCCGAAAATAAGCATGTCAATCGGAGAAATCACCGCAAGGATAGACGAGTATCTGGCATGTTTTTCAGAGCCGAGAACCTTTGATGAATCAACAGTCAGAAAAAAGCTTAAGGAATACGTTTCTCAGGGAATCATTGTCTCGGAAAAACGAGGAAAGGCGATGTACTACAGCAGAGCTGAGAGCACACCGCTACCTGATAAAAATACTCTTGACTTCTTCTCCGAGGTGCTTCCGTGTGGCGTGATCGGATCGTTTTTACTGGATAAATCAAAGAAGACTGACAGCCGTTTTGCTTTCAAGCATCATTATATAACGGGTACGCTGGATAGTGAAATCCTTTGTTCACTGTTTTTGGCAATAAGGGAAAAACGCAGCGTGACTCTGGAAACAATCAACAGACATAAAGGTGCGGTTACCGAAAAGCAGGTAGTTCCTCTGAAGGTGATGATAAGCGCTCAAAACGGACGCCAGTACCTCATGTCATATTCACCCGAATCCAGGCGGATTTCTTCTATCAGAACGGACAATATCATTTCTGTTAAGGCAGAGGAGGTAAGTGACAGTTTTGATGAACTGCAGGAGAAGCTTCAGAACATGCTGCCGCATCTGTGGGGTGTAAGCACAGAAGGCCGATCAGGCGACAGAATGGAGCATGTGGAGTTTACCATCCGTTATTCTGACCATGAGCAGCACATTCCCAATAGACTGGTGCGAGAGAAACGATGCGGCACTGTTGAGCATCTGGACAAGAATACAAGCAGATTTTCCGCAGATGTATATGATTCCAGCGAAGTGATTCCATGGATCCGGACTTTTATATGCAGAATTACCGACATTAAGTTTTCTAACAAGGCACTTGAAGAGCAGTTTAGAAACGATATTAATGACATGTACGAGTTATATGGGATTGGAGGTGGCGAATAAATGCTTTTTAGCGAGCTTTACGGAGCGTATTACAACACGGTTGCAGCTATACTTACCGATACAGTTGCTCATCCCGCTTCCAACGTAAACATCAAAGATACCATAGAAAAGCACGCTTTTGGTGAAAGCCTGTGGGCCATTACGGATGCAATAAAAGAGGAAAGATGGCAGGTACTGAAAACTGACGGAACTACGCCTATAAAAAATCAGCCAACCATGCCTCTTACCATATTGCAGAAGCGATGGCTGAAGGCCATTGCAATGGATCCAAGAATAAAGCTTTTCGGCCATGTGGATTTTGATTTTCCGGACGTAGACCCCTTATTTTTGCCATCAGACTATATTATCTTTGACAAATACTCCGACGGAGATGATTTTACAGACGAGAAGTACATAGCCAATTTCCGTATGATACTTGATGCTATTGAGAAAAAGTATCCTTTGATAATAGGGTCCTTGAACCGAAAAGGCGACCTAACAGAACGAGTGGTATACCCGGAATATCTTGAGTACTCTGAAAAAGACGATAAGTTCAGACTTATTGGCGGAGGCAACAGATTTGGAAGTACAAACAATCTGGGGCGGATTATATGCTGCAGACCGTGGGAAGGACAGGTGGAAGAGTCTTCTCCAAAAGGCATTCATCCGAGACCGAGAAAGGTGATTTTCGAGCTGACGGACGAGAGGAATGCTCTGGAGCGCGTGCTTTTGCATTTTGCACATTTTGAGAAATCGGCCGAGCGAATAGGAGAAGACAAGTATCTGATAACCATCAATTATGACAAAGAGGACGAAACTGAAATGGTAATTCGAATCTTATCCTTCGGACCGATGATTCGGGTAACAGCACCGTCCCATTTCATTAGTTTAATAAAGCAGAGACTGATAGACCAAAAAAGTTGTGAGCAATAGATGTTCGCAACTTTTTTTCCGTGATATGGAAATTTTGATTTAATATAATGAGGGTGTAAAGGGGAAGGGAGAACATACCACCCTTTAGATACGAAAAGCACCAACAGCAAATACTAGGACACGGAACAATCACTTTAAAGTTGCGATTACCACGGTGCTTTGTTTTTCGACTATTAAAGAAAGGAGCGCTACATATGCTGAATTATCTGAAAA
>JAQXLM010000009.1 GCA_029012125.1 Eubacteriaceae bacterium
GCATAGACTGATAATATGAGGAACAGATATAATCTTGATAAAAAAATAATATTGATTTACATAGCTTTTATGCTCACCTTCACCCTTCTTCTTCCCCTTATAGTCGTGAATATGTTTCCCCGGGATACGGCTTCGGAAAAGAAGAGTTTTGATGTGACCATTCCCGAAAAGGTGACTCTTTACATGGTGTCTGAAGACCGATACGAAGAAATCGATTTCGAAGAATATGTTGAGGGCGTTGTAGCGGCAGAAATGCCTGATTCCTTCGAGTTTGAGGCTTTGAAAGCTCAGGCCGTTGCCAGCAGAACCTATGCACTGGGCAGGGTGCTGTCAGGTGCCAAGCTGTGTGATACCATTCATTGTCAGGCATACAGAAACACCGATATATCATCAAAGGTGAAAAAGGCGGTCAAAGCAACCCGAAATCAACTCCTCGCCTACGAAGATGAGCTGGCTTCTCATGCCCTGTATTTCTCATCCAGTGCAGGTCCCACAGAAAACTCTGAGGATGTTTTTTCAGGGAAGTACCCATATCTGCGAAGTGTTTCCAGCAGCAAGGAGCCCGGTGCTACCCATGTACAGGAAAAGACTGTCCTTAATATATCGGAATTTAGCGATGGGATAAAAAAGGCCTATCCTGAGCTTGACTTTGGAAGTATAAAGAAGTCAAACATTAAGATTTTGTCTCACTCCGCCGGTGGAAGAGTTAATAAGATCAAAGTCGGCAAGCAAACCTTAACCGGCACGGATATACGGAAGGCCCTGGCCATTCCCAGTACTCGATTCTCTGTTAGCTTTGACGGAAAAGAGATAATACTCACCTCTGATGGTTCCGGCCACGGGGTAGGTATGAGTCAATACGGTGCCAACGGTATGGCAAAGGAGGGCAAAACCTACGAGCAGATACTCTCTCACTATTATACAGGGACAAAAGTAAAAGCCGGTCACAGCTAATAAAGTGTAATCGGCTTTCATGATTCTTATTCAGTTAGCTTACGATTTTGAAGATATTTGCACCCAGTGCCTTGAATTTTTCTATAAACTTCTCATATCCTCTTTCAATGTGGTAAATCTCTGCAATCTCAGTAGTTCCTTCTGCAACCAGCCCTGCCAGTACCATTGCTGCACCGGCTCTAAGGTCTGTAGCTATAACCTGAGCACCTTCCAGATTTTTGCCGCCGTTTATTACAGCTTTGTTGCCTTCGGTTTTAATATTTGCACCCATTCTGTTAAGCTCTGCCACATGCATGAAGCGGTTTTCAAATACGGTTTCGATAACTGTACTTTCTCCTTCAGCTGTGGTTAGAAATGCCATAAACGGTGACTGAATATCGGTTGGAAATCCCGGATACGGTAGGGTTTTGATATCAGTTGCAACCATATGTGGATTCTCATCGGCAATAACATACATTCCTTCATCAGTCATCTCGATTCTAACGCCACATTCTCTAAGCTTTGCTGTAATCGGTTTAACATGATCGGGAACGATATTCTTAATCAAAATCTGTCCACGTGTAATCGCTGCCGCAAGCATATATGTTCCTGCCTCGATTCTGTCCGGAACCACGGTATGAGACGCACCCTTCAGCTTTTCCACGCCTTCGATTTTGATAATATCCGTACCTGCACCCTTGATTCTTGCCCCCATTTTATTCAGGAAGTTGGCAAGGTCAACGATTTCAGGTTCCTTTGCCGCATTTTCAATAATGGTGGTTCCCTTGGCAAGAACAGCTGCTGTCATAATGTTTTCAGTTGCCCCTACACTTGGGAAGTCTAAGTAGATATCCGCACCTATCAGACCGTCTTTTCCTGCCTTAGCTTCAATATATTTATCTTCTATGACAACCTCGGCACCTAAGGCTCTAAAGCCCTTCAAATGAAGATCTATAGGTCTTTTTCCTATACTGCATCCGCCCGGTGAATACACCTTTGCGCTTCCTGTTCTTGCAAGCAAAGGTCCCATAATGAGGAAGGACGCTCTCATCTTGCTTACAAGCTCGTAGTCTGCTTCGTTTGTCTTAACGGTGCGTGTCTGAACCCTCAAAACTGATTCTTCTACCTCTTCAACTTCTGTGCCCAGGGATCTGAGGATTTCCTTCATAACCATAACGTCCCTTAAGTCCGGAACATCTCTGATGATGCATTCCTCTTCAGCCAGTATACCTGCCGCCATCAGTGGCAGCACGGCATTTTTCGCTCCGCTTATAACGACTTCTCCATTCAAAGGTCCGCATTTCTGTACTAAAAATTTCGCCACTTTAAGCCTCCATAACCTTTAAAGATTTAATTACAGTTTCTTAAGCTCTTCAACGCATTTTGCACAAACTGACTTACCGTGAATAGTTTTAACATCTGCAACTTCTCCACAAAAGATACATGAAGGCTCATATTTCTTAAGCATAATATAATCTCCATCCACATAAATCTCCAGTGAATCTTCTGTCTTGATTCCCAAATTTCTTCTCAGTTCTACTGGAATAACTATTCTTCCCAATGCATCTACCGGTCTTACAATTCCTGTTGCCTTCATGGTAATCTCCTTTCAATTTGTAAAGCTTCAATTATTTTTTGTTTTTGTGATGTTTTCTTTTTCTGTTGTCAGTTTTTTTCTTCTTAGATGATTCTTCCTCATCACTGTCGCTGTCCTTTCTGACTTTAGACGCCACAAAGCCTGTGGTCCTGACAATATTAGATATTGCCGAAATTAGTCCCCTCTCATTGTGAACAGCGCGTGCTATATCGGAAACTGCCCCTGAAACATCACTTACTATACCATCGACCTGATTAGCTTTTTCAGCTGTAATTTCAGATACGATTTTAGCATCCTCTAATATCATATTGGTTTTTTTAACAGTTGTTACCAAATTCTTAATTAATACGATAATAAACAGCACCATGACAATAAGTGCAATATATAGCAGCCACACCAGTACTGTTTTCACGTCTACATTAACCATCTCAAAAACCTCCTGTTCCTTTTCTGTATAAACAAAAACACAGCTTACTTAATTATACAATTTCCGCCATTATATATCAATGCTTTTCTCATACATCTCATTTATCTCCGGGGTATATTCTCCCGTTTCTGTTCTAACCGCATATGGAGTCAGAAATTTCAGCTCCGGATTTCCGTTTTTTACGCAGTGTATCAGAAGGATATTTGGTTTCTCCATAGGTTTTCCACTGACAAATCGGATTTCCTTGGGCTCCAGCCTGTACTTTCTGCAGCCGGTGCAAATATCTACAAGACGCGCCGGTCTATGTACCATATAAAAGTCACCCTTGTCCTTTAACAGCCAGGCCCCTCTTTTGATAAAATCCTCCAGACTTGCGGTTGTCTCATGTCTTGCAATCATCTTAGCCCGGTTTCTGCTTTCAATGCCGCATTTTCCTGCTGTATACGGTGGATTTGAGGTTACTATATCAAAGCTTCCCTTATACTCCTGCCGATCAAAACCGGCTATATCAGCTTTGATAAAGCTTAGCCTGTCTTCCAGGCCGTTGACTGCCCTGTTCTTTTCCGCAAGCTGCCAGGACCCCTCCTGTATCTCGATACCGCAGATGAACTTTGCCTTCGTCTTATGTGAAAGAATCAGCGGTACTATGCCCGTTCCGGTGCCCATGTCCATTATTCGGCAGTTTTCCTTCCCCGCATATACGGATTGGGCTGCAAAGCTTGAAAGCAACACTGCATCGACTCCGTAGCAGAATTCCTCCGGGTTCTGGTAAATCTTAATATTGCCAAAGCCGGTATCGTCTAAACGTAAATTCATGTTTCGGTGCTCCCTAGTCTTTTATCAAAGATTTCAGCTCGTCGATGTACTCTTCTTCAATTCCCTCAAAAATATCGTTCTTCTTATCCGTTCCGCCCTTGCGTTTCTGACCGAGGCGTTTGATTTCTTCCTTCTTGTAAGTTGTAATATCCGTACTCAGCTTATCATCGCTATCGTCGTCTTTTTCACCGGTGTACAGTCTTACCTTTACCTTACTTTCAAGGATATTGGTCTCTACTACTTTACCGAAACCGTCTCTGGTCTTTACCTTTTCTCCTACATCTGGCAGACCCTTACGCAGCTCCAGATAAACATCATTTTCGTACTTCAGACAGCACATCAGTCTTCCGCATATTCCGGAAATTTTCGTTGGATTTAGAGACAGATTCTGAACCTTAGCCATTTTGATAGATACAGGCTGGAAGTCTGACAGCCATGAGCTGCAGCAAAGCTTTTTGCCACAAGGACCGATTCCGCTCAGCATCTTTGCCTCATCTCTTACACCTATCTGACGAAGCTCTATTCTCATCTTGAATACACTTGCAAGATCCTTAACCAGTTCTCTAAAGTCCACTCTTCCGTCTGCTGTGAAATAGAATATAATTTTGCTGCTGTCGAAGGTATATTCAACGTCAATCAGCTTCATATCCAGTCTGTGCTTGTCTATTTTCTCCTGACACAGTTCAAGTGCTCTGGATCTTTTCTTTTCATTTTCAGCATGGCGTTTCTTATCCTCATCAGTTGCAAGCCTTACAACCTTTTTCAGCGGCTGTACAACGGTTTCTTCCTTTACCTCCGTGATGCCCAGTGTAATAGTACCGAATTCCAGTCCACGTGCGGTCTGTACAATTACTGAGTCATTCACTTCCGGTTCAAAAACATCAGGGTCAAAGTAGTACACCTTTCCTGCACTTTTAAACCTTACCCCTACAACTTTTACCATATATTTATCCTCCAATTTTAAGAATTAAATTTCTTATTGCATATGTATATTTAACGTTGGCCTGAAGGTCCCTGCGGGCCTCCTCAACGAAATTCACACCTTCAACAATCTTTTCCTCACGAATAGGACAAGGTCCGTCCATGATGAGATACTCTCTGTAAAGTCTTTCCATCCCGTCAAGAAATACAAAGGCATCTTTTCTGTCTTTTACCTTTTTACTGAGATAATCTCTTATCTCAAAGAAGTAGGCTCCATCAAGAATCATTTGAAATACCTGCTTTGGAACCTCCAGTCCCGGTGCATCTCTGCCGGTCACATAATTACCCAGCCTGTAAACGATGCATCTTGAAAGTATGGTCGGCAGCAGATTCTCGGTATTTTCGGACAGCAGAAATATTACCGTGCCCGGATTAGGTTCCTCCAGAGTTTTCAGAAGCCTGTTCTGAGCCCTGTCGGTCATAAGGTCTGCATCGCTGATAATAGCTATGTTTCTGTCTCCGGCAGCGGGTCTGTTCTTTAGCTTCTCCTGCAGTTCAGTTATAACAACGTTTTTCAGTGACCTGTCATCTGCCTCAACGTAGTATATGTCCTCATAGTTATCATGGTCAATTTTGCGACAGTTTACACATGTGTCACAACCTTTTCCCGGCATTTCTCTGCACAATATAGCCTTGGCGATTTCCCTTGCGAAGGCCACCTTATCTATACAACTGTCACCCTCTAAAACATAGGCGTGAGATATATTGCCAATTTCTATGGAACGGCTGATTCGCTGCAGCAAATTACCATACTCACTGTAATCCATTAACGACATAAAATTCCTCTATCCTTTAGAACCTTTTCTATTGCAGAAATAAGATCATCTCTGATTGCTTCCTTATCTCTTCTTGCATCAATGTCGATGAAGCGTTCCGGATAATATTTTGCGATTTCCTTATATCCGCCAAAAACCCTGTTATGAAAATCCAGCTTTTCCTGTTCAAGGCGATCCTGCACATCCTCATCAATTCTGGACATTCCTACTGACGGAGGAAGATCCATAAAAAAAGTCAAATCGGGCATACAGTCACCAACAGCGTGCTCGTTTATCTGTCTTACCGAATCACCCAGATTTCTTCCGTATCCCTGATACGCAATACTTGAATCTATAAATCTGTCACAAACTACAACCTTGCCGGAAATCAGTGCCGGCCTGATTAATTCCTCTACGTGCTGTGCTCTGGAAGCAGCATAAAGAAGTGCCTCTGTCATATCGCACATCTCATGATTTTCCTTATCCAGAATGATTTTTCTGAGCATTTCTCCGATATGAGTTCCACCGGGCTCCCTGGTAAAAACACACTCTATACCCTTTTCATCAAAGTATTCTCTCAAATATGAAGCCTGCGTGGATTTCCCAGATCCATCCGGTCCCTCTAATGTTATAAATAGTCCCTTGTACATACGTGACTCCTACTTCTTCTTTGCTTCATCTCTTAAATGAATGAATAAAATAAATACTAAATAAATTATTGGGCAACAAAGTAATGCTCCAAATATTATCTTTAATGTAAACATCGTATTCAACCTGCTCCTTCGCCCAAATATACACAATAATTATACCATAGCATGGAGTCAAGTCAAAGCATTTTCGGGAGACCTTTTTTATCAACCTTTACAGTGGATAAGGGTATTTCCAACAAAAAAAGCGACACATTTCACCTTACAAAATGTATCGCAAGCAATAAAAAAACCGGCAACGTCCTACTTTCCCAGGCAGCTTCCCACCAAGTATCATCGGCGCTAAGGAGCTTAACTTCTGTGTTCGAGATGGGTACAGGTGTGTCCTCCTTGCTATTGT
>JAQXLM010000010.1 GCA_029012125.1 Eubacteriaceae bacterium
TGCAGCGAGAAATTCATCAAGCTTTTCTGCCTGATAAACAGTTCTCGGAAAGCCATCAAGTAAAAAGCCGTTTCTGCAATCATCCTCAAGGAGTCTTGTAGTTGCGATTTCGATTACCAGATCATCCGGAACAAGCTCGCCTCTGTTCATGTATTCCTGTGCCTTTTTTCCCAGCTCAGTTCCCTTTTTAATATTTTCTCTGAAAATATCTCCTGTTGAAATGTGCGGTACTCCGTACTTTTCAACGATTTTTGCTGCCTGAGTGCCTTTGCCGGCTCCCGGAGGTCCCAATAATATAGTTCTAAGCATTCTACTCATCTCCTTTAGCTATTTCAGGAAACCTTGATAGTTTCTCATAAGCATCTGGTTTTCAAGCTGTCTTACAGTTTCCAGAGCAACGCCGACTGCGATCAGAAGTGATGTTCCGCCGAAGTGGATTGATCCCAATGATTCAGGAGCGATTACGATCAGTACTGTAGGTAATGTATCGATAACTGCGAGGAATATAGCACCTACGATAGTAATTCTTGACATTACCTTCTGTAAATATTCTTCAGTTGCCTTGCCCGGTCTGATTCCAGGAATGAAACCGCCGTTTGCCTTCATGTTGTCAGCTACCTCCACAGGATTGAAGGTGGCCTGAGTGTAGAAGTATGTGAAGAATATGATGAGCACTACGTTAAGCACTCCGTAAACCCATACTCCCGGCATTCCCGACGGTGACAGCCACTTGGTCACGAACTCTGTGAAGCCTGAATCAGCCTTCAGGAAGTAGGTGATGGTAAGTGGGAACTGTAACAGCGATAATGCGAAGATGATAGGAATAACGCCTGACTGGTTAACCTTGATAGGAATGTGTGTGGACTGTCCGCCGTACATCTTTCTTCCTACCACTCTTTTAGCATACTGAACAGGGATTCTTCTCTGTCCTTCCTGAATCATTACAACACCTGCTGTTACAAGTACTGCTGCAACTATGAAAATGATTAATGTTACGATTGATAATGAACCGCTCTCAACTGCTGTAGCAAGAGTTCTGATTCCGCTAGGAATTCTGGCAATAATGCCGGCAAAGATTATGAGAGAAATACCATTTCCGATACCTCTTTCGTTAATCTGTTCACCCAGCCACATCAGGAAAGCTGTACCTGCAGTTAATACCAGCACCATTACGATGATGGAGAAAGCGCTCTTGTCTACAACGGCTCTTCTGAAAAGACCTACTGTAAGACCTACTGCCTGCACGAGAGCAAGTACCACTGTCAGATAACGAGTGTACTGAGCCATTTTCTTTCTGCCTTCAACACCTTCCCTTGCCAGCTTTTCAAAGTAAGGGAATGCCATGCCTAACAACTGAATTATGATCGATGCAGTGATGTATGGTGTAATACTCAATGCGAAAATTGTAAAGTTACTGAAGGAACCGCCGGAGAACAGGTCAAACAGGTCAAACAGACCGGTTTCTCCTGCAAACAGTTCGGCGAGCACACTTCTGTTGATATTCGGAACCGGAATGTTGGAACCGATTCTGAATACTACCAACATAAGCAGTGTAAAAATCATTTTGCTTCTTATTTCGGCAACCTTCCATGCTTGAGCTACAGTTTTTAACATACCCATACTAAATCACCTCTGCCTTTCCTCCAGCAGCTTCAATCTTTTCAATAGCGGTTTTGCTAAACTTGTTAGCCTGTACAGTTAAAGCAACATTGAGTGTTCCCTCTCCGAGAATCTTAACGCCGTCCTTTACCTGCTTTACAAGGCCTGCTTCTTCTAATAATGCCTGGTTAACAACTGTACCTGCTTCGAACTTGTTTAAGTCGGAAACATTGATTACATCATAAGTTGTTCCCCAGATATTGTTGAAACCTCTCTTAGGTAATCTTCTGTATAAAGGCATCTGTCCACCTTCAAAACCAAGACGAACGCCGCCGCCTGATCTTGATTTCTGTCCGTTCATGCCTCTGCCGCCGGTAGTACCCTGTCCGGAAGCTGTACCGCGGCCTCTTCTCTTACGATTCTTTGTTGAACCTTCTGCCGCTCTTAATTCATGCAATTTCATCTGAA
>JAQXLM010000011.1 GCA_029012125.1 Eubacteriaceae bacterium
GTACCGGCATCAAGTGCCATAACATAACGCTGCATAAAGTTACCTCCCTGTACGTACTTTAGTACATTATACATCATGTGAGGGGGATGGATATTTTAAATCCCCAATTATCTGTAATTTTAAATGCGCAGCATCGAATGATACTGCGCAAAAGAAAACAGGATCTGCTTGTTTCATGTGCAAAAGCACTACATAGCAAGCCGAAAGATATTAACGATATCTTCAGTATTTAAGTGTTTCATTCCACCCACAGTTCCATCTGCGTTTGTAATTCTCACACGTTTTGCCATCTTATAGAAGACTTCGTCTCCCAATTCACCCTTGATCTCCGGCATGTCTTTCAGGTGCGTGGGCAACCCAAGGCTCTTGAAGAAATCTTCAAGGCGCTGAATAGCGGCAAGAACCGTTAATTCCGGGTTTGCATAATCCATATGTACACCCATGACACGTGTCGCCCATTTAAGGAACATATCCATATTGTCCTTATAAACGTATCTCATCCAAGCAGGCGTAATAACTGCAAGACCAGCTCCGTGTGTGACATCAAACTCACCGGAAAGTTCATGCTCAATAAAGTGAGAAGACCAGTCTCCGTTATTTGCACGTCCCATTCCTGTAAGTTGACAATGGGAAATACTGGATGCAAGCATCATATTTGCCCTTGCATCATAATTCTTCGGATCAGCCTTCAACTGCTCTGCAACTTCCATAACTGTGTGGAAAACTGCTTCGCAAAGATAATCTGTCAGGGTATTACCACTCTGCTCAACACAGAAATATCTTTCAAGAGAATGAGACATAATATCTGTAAGACCACATGCTGTCTGGAACCAAGGTAATGTCATTGTCAGATCAGGATTCTCAATCGCGAACTTTGCTCTGTTCACATCATTATCACAGAATCTCTTTAATTCGTGTTCTTCATCTGTGATTACACAGCTGTTTGATGCTTCACTTCCGGTAGCCGCAATTGTAAGAACTACACCAAGTGGAGTGCTGACCTGAGGAATAGCTTTAGGAATGCTGTTATCCTCAACAAAGAAATCCCAAACGTCTCCCTCATAGGGAAGGCCCATGGCAATGGCCTTTGTGGAATCTATAGCACTTCCTCCGCCAATAGCAAGAAGGAAATCCACCTTCTCCCGACGGCAAAGTTCAATACCTTCTCTTACAAGTGTAAGTCTGGGGTTAGGTACTACTCCACCAAGCTTCACAACTTCCAAGCCACCTTCAACAAGATAATCACAGATTTTTTCTACAAGTCCGGATGTAGCAACATAGCCCCCATCATAATGTACAAGAACTTTGTGTCCGCCGTATTTTTTAACATAATCGGCTACCTGTTTCTCAGCCTCGTGGCCTACTACTAATTCAGTAGTCAGCTTAAATGCAAAATTATCCATATTTATACCTCTAAAGACTCTTTACCTGCTTTAAAAATCAATGCACTTTTTGCCAGTTTCACCGCAAGCCCCTTTACTGTAGAAAAGCCTATCGGATCATTCTCTTCTGAGAATTCAACCGAATCCTGTGACCAAAGCTTTCCACCAATATAGCCTCCTGCTGCACCACTCACAACATTCAATCCTCTGGCCATCATCATATCGATCAGGATTCTGTCCGCTGCTTCCTGTCCGCCATTTCTGGTACCCCCAACAGATAGAGCCGCTCCGAATTTGTACTCCAACCGTTCAGGTGTAAAGTGACTTATTGGACGCAGTCTGGAAAAGAAAGCCATAATCTGAGGCGTAACAGAGTGAACGTAAACGGGAGAACCGATAAGGTATGCATCGGCAGAAAGAAACTCTTCCATCAATTCCGGCATATCGTCCTTTATGATGCATCCGCACTTATTCTTCAAGCAATATCTGCATGCATTACAAGGTTTAATATTCTTCCTTGCAAGTGAAAGAAATTTGGTTTCTACCCCGGGCATACCTTCTATAGCTGCAAGTCCAGTCTTTACAGCTCTCTCTGTAGCGCCGTCTTTAGTGGGGCTTCCACTCAATCCGATTATCTTTACCATAGCCGTTTAACCTCTGGACTAAAAATCTCTGCTAATAGTACATCCAATATAATCTAATGTAGAATCAGGGATTGAAGGGAACGGCTGCTTAACGGTTACAGTAATATTGTGAATAGGGGTAGGACGGTTAAGGCTAATGAGTTCATCGATGATCCGCTGTCCTACATGCTGAATTGTATTATATGTCTCACTTGTGATTACTTTCTGTGTTGTCACAAACAAGTCTGTATAAGTAAGACCGGCAGTAAGCATATCTTCATTAAACTGATTACTCATATCGAGATCTACAACGATGTCAACATTAAAAATCTGACCTGTTGCCTTCTGATCATCTGTAAGTCCATGATTTCCCCAAAATGTCATTCCGGTTGCTTCAAGGATGTCTCTATTCTTTTTCATTGTTATACCCTCCAAATTTCTCTACTCAAATGTTCTTGTAATGGTTACGCCGCTTCTTCCATCAATTATGAATCCGCCACCGCCAACAACATTCTTTACATCTCTGTAATAAGGGCACATTGCCTTACAAGCACCAATTGTCACAGATTTTACTTCAGGGTGTGCCGCATGGATCTCACCAATAATATCAAGTGCTAAAACCTGCATAAGGTTATAACGTCTCTCTGTTGTTACTCTCTTAAGAATGTCATACACTTCTCTGCAATCAAGGCAGCCTGAGATATCATCTTCTTTGCAAGCCTTTGACAAATCCACCTCTACCTCAGCATCAATTATAAATCTCTGACCCTGATTGATCTGATCCTGTGTTGCTCCGTGATATGCGTAGAAAACTGCATTTTTTACTAAAATCTTATCTGTATTCATTACAACCTCCAAAAAAATTATTTTGCTCCTTTAACAAATGGCTTGCCCATTGCAAACGGCGGTTCTGATTTTCCGATTGCTCCGTTTACTACAAGAAGCGTTAACAGATATGGAATCATACTTAAGAACTGATAAGGAATATTTACTCCATGCATCTGAAGGCGCATCTGAACAGCTTCGCCGCAACCAAATACAAGTCCTGCGAGAAAAATTCCAAACGGATTCCACTTACCAACAGTAACTACTCCCCAGGCAAGATATCCTCTTCCTGCTGTCATGTTTTCCTGGAATGTAGACAATGATCCTATTGATAAAGCCGCTCCGGCCAGTCCTCCGATTAATCCTGAAATAAATATTGCCTGCCATCTCAATTTATTAACGTTGATACCAAGCGAATCTGCTGCAGCCGGATGGTCGCCGACTGCTCTCATCTTGAGTCCGAAAGGTGTTCTGTAAATAACGATCCAGCTCACAATGATAACAATGTACATAATGTATGTAAGTGGATGCTGATTAAATAAGAAGCTTCCGATTATCGGTATTTTTGACAGTACCGGAATCTTAACCGGTGAAAATGAGCTGACCTTGGTAGGGAGACCTGCATCCCCGTAAATAATGCTGGATAGATAAATTGACAATCCCAGACCCAACACATTTACACCTGTTCCGGCTACTACCTGATTTACTTTTGCCTCAATACTCGCAAATCCCAACACCAGTGCCATGGATAAGCCACCCAACATTCCAAACACTGCCCCCATCCAGGGATTTGAAGTAAGCCATGAACCATAGCACGCCATACAAGCGCCCATTATCATGATTCCTTCAAGCGAAAAGTTCAAAACTGCGACTTTAGCTGTGTACATACCTCCGATAGCGCCGAGAATCAAAGGTGT
>JAQXLM010000012.1 GCA_029012125.1 Eubacteriaceae bacterium
CCATTACATCATCAGGAATGTAGTCAGCTACCATTGTAGGAAGGCCGATTCCTAAGTTAGCGAATTCACCATCTTTAAATTCTTTCGCACATCTCTTTGCGATTCTTACTTTTAAATCTGCCATTTCTTTTCTCCTTCCACGATAGTATCTACAAGTACGCCTGCAACTGCGAAGTAATCAGGATCAATTTCTCCGATTTCTACCAGCTTTTCAGGTGCGATGATAGTGTGCTTTGCAGCACCTGCCATTACATAGTTGAAGTTCTTAGTTGCTTTTGCACAGTAATAGTTACCAAACTTGTCAGCTACTGAAGGTCTGATGAAAGCGTAATCTGCATGTAAAGGCATTTCGAATAAGTATCTCTTACCTTCAAGTTCGATTACTTTCTTTTCTCTTCCTAACTCGTCAAGTTCTGTTTCCATAGGAGTACCTACACCTGTTGGAGTAAGAACGCCGCCAAGACCGTAAGCTGCTGCTCTGATCTTTTCAGCTAATGTTCCCTGTGGTACCAGAGTGTACTTTAAAGTTCCTTCTGCAATCTGTTCGTTGATTAGAGGGTTAACTCCGATATGAGATGCGATAATATGGTCAACCATGTGGTTTTCCAGAAGTTTACCGATTCCTCTAGGAGTCTTTCCGCCAAACATTGCCGGCTGACCTGTGTGAAGACCACCGTCGTTACCGATTACAGTTAAATGCTTAACACCTTTTCTTACAAGAGCATCCATAAGGATTTCAGGGGAACCTGTTGCAAGGAATCCACCAACCATTATGGTCATTCCGTCCTGAACGCCTGCTACTGCTTCGTCAGCAGTTAAAATTTTGTTGATCATTGTTCCAATCACCTTTCTATAAAAATTTTAACTAAAACAAATTCTTTCACCTACTTATGATACACCAAAAAAAACTTTCCCGCAATACTTAAATGTCATTTCAGAGCCTGTTTTGTTCATATATTGACAAAAAAATAACATTTTTGCAGTCATTTATGGTTGGAGTGTATTGTGGTGCAAACAGTATATAATCTGTCATTATAAAAAGAAGAATGGAGCGTCAACCCCATTCTTCCTGAATATTGTTAAACTAAAACCCTAATTCTTATTAACGTTCAGCGATGTCAGCCTTCTTTTCCCAGCCGCGCTTCTGAACTTCCTGCATTACGTATGACATTACGTGTTCTGCATACTTTCCTGGGCCAAAGCCTGCATCATATCCTAATTCCTGAGCAAGTTCATGGGAAATTCTTGGTCCTCCGCAAGTCAGGATGATCTTATCACGAAGACCTTCAGCTTCTACAAGTTCAACCATCTTTGTCAGGTTCATGATATGAATGTCTTTCTGAGTTACAGTCTGTGATACCAGAATTGCATCAGCATTTACTTCCTTAGCTTTAGCGATAAGCTGTTCGCAAGGAACCTGTGAACCCATGTTGTAAGCTACAACGTTCTTGAATCTTTCAAGACCGAAGTGGCCGTGGAATCCCTTCATCTGGATGATAGCATCAATACCTACTGTATGTGCGTCGGATTCGATAGAAGCACCTACAACAACGATGTCACGACCGATGTTTTCACCGATCCATTCGCCGCATTCTACACGGTCCATTACAGTTCCTTCAACCTTAGGAACTTTGATAGCTGTGAAGTCGATTGTCTGCTGAGCAGCACCGTATACTACGAAGAATGTGTATCCGGGAGCTAACTCTTTATAATATGTAACGTTTGGTTCATCAAAACCTAGCTTCTTTACATACTGCTTTGCACATTCTTCTGCTTCTTCACCGTATGGTACAGGAAGTGTGAAAGCCATTTCAATTTTACCGTCGTTTAATGTGTCACCATATGGCTTAACGCATGTTAGGTCAGCCTGAGTGATTGCAGTCTTGTTTTCTGACATTTTAAGTGCACCTCCTTACTCGTGATCCATGAATAGTGGAATGAATGGGTTGAAGTAGTTTTCGCCCTTAACGCAAACGCCTTCAAGACCATGTCCGCCGTCGAACGGACGCTTAACTCCACCAAACTTACCCTGTTCGATAGTTGAGAATAAACCATCTTTTTCAACTTCTGCAAGAAGAGCATCTGCCTTCTGTAGAACATCCTGAGCACGCTTCTGAATGATACCGTCCTTCTTGAACTCAACTTCTTCACCAATGTGTTTTGCGTTGTTGAAGATGTACTGAGCGTTTTCGATTGAAAGGTATCTATCGTGCATATGAGGTGTATGGATTGCTTCTGTAAGCATACCTAACAGCTGTAATGACTGTCCTGACCAGATAGCAATCAGGTTAAATAACGCATCCTGAACATGTCCACGGAAGATATTTCCTGTCATGAACTTTGTAGGAGGCATGTACTTTAATCTTGCCTTAGGGAAGATTTCTCTTGCCATGATAGCCTGAGCAAGTTCGAACAGGAATCCGTCTTCTGTAGCCGGATCCATTTCAAATGCATGGCCCAGTCCCATCTGTTCTTCAGGAATGTTTGCAAGTACTGCAAACTGTTCGTTGATGAACTGAGAAGCAGTTACAGTGTGAGCTGATTCATAAGCATCGTCTGTTGTTAAGTAGTTGTCTTCTCCTGAGTTGAAGATGATACCGCAGTATCCGATAATAACTCTGGACATGAACTGGTCTACTAATGTTCTCTGCATATTGATGTCTCTGAACAGGATACCGTAGATTGCGTCGTTAAGCATAACGTCAAGTCTTTCTAATGCACCCATTGCAGCGATTTCAGGCATGCACATACCTGATGAGTAGTTACATAGTCTGATGTATCTGCCAACTTCTTCACCAACTTCGTCAAGAGCTTTTCTCATGATTCTGAAGTTTTCCTGAGTTGCATATGTACCACCGAAACCTTCAGTTGTTGGACCATAAGGTACATAGTCAAGAAGGGACTGAGCTGTTGTTCTGATTACTGCGATGATATCAGCACCCTGTCTTGCAGCTGCCTGTGCCTGAACAACGTCTTCGTAAATGTTACCTGTAGCAACGATAACATACAGATAAGGTTCAGGTCCTTCACCGATTCTATCCAGATATTCCTGACGTTTAGCTTTCTGTGCGTCAATTTTAGCAAATGTTTCTTTGATAGCTGGCTTAAGAGCTTCAGCAGCTTCTTCCTGAGAGCAAGTGTCCAGCTTAGTAATGTCTAACTTTCCTGCAGCCATATCCTCAGCGATTTCCTGTGGAGTCTTGCCTGTCTGAACGATTGCATTACCAATCCAGTATGCTACACCTGTAGGTAGAGCTCCTGCTTCCTTTAACTGATCAACTACTACGTTTGGAAGTGGGTTATCAACGTCGTCAACGCCGTCAACCCCTAAGAGCCTTAAGATTGTTCTTTCAGTTGACACAGTAGTATGTCTCTCGATGAAGTCCTGCATATCGTGAGCGATGTTTGCAGCATGAGCACGTGCACTGTCAACAATCTTTGGATCAAGATTTAGTTTGCTTTTCATCTTTTCTCTCCTCATTTAATATAATTTTTCGCTCTCTCTATAATTGCCTTGTCTATTCCAAGCATGGCAGCTATATTAAGAGCATCCTTAGGAACCTGTTTCTCATTTTCTACTCTACACAGTCTGTAGTCCATGTATTTCGAGATTATATTAATCCTATCTCTTCGATTTGCGTACTGTATTTCGCGATTAAGCTTTCTGAAGTCGCAGTCTGCAAGGCCTCTGACCTGCATGTTTACAACCTCATCTCTCTCAGTTACAGACTCAAAATGTGTAGTGATAAGAGAAATATACGGTTTTGTAATAAGGTAATCTACCAGACTCTTGGTAAGGGCAGTACCCTCTGTAGGGTTAGTTCCCGAAGCAATTTCATCGACAAGGATGAGGCTTCTGTCCTGTCCCTTGTCCAGAATTTCCTTCAGTTCTTCCATTTCGGAACCGAAACTGGATAGTCCTCTTTCCACAGACTGTGAATCACCTATCAATATCTGCATGTAATTGGATAACCCAATCCTTGCACTTTTTGCCGGAACAAAGAATCCATACTGTGCCAGTATAGGTACCTGTCCTGACAGCTTAAGGGATATTGTCTTTCCACCCATATTTGCTCCGGTTATTACCGTGACACCATCTTTCAGAGCGATGGATACAGGGCAGTATTTCTTTCCCTTGGACTTAACAATATCTTCAACCTGAAGATTTCTTCCGTCTTCAAATTCTATTATATGTTCGTCGACGATTTCAGGTTTTACCATATCATGTTTTATGGAAAAAATCGCTCTGGCCAAAGCCAGGTCTAATGCCCCCATCTTGTCACAGTTTGAAAGCAGTACTTCCTCATACTTTGAGATTTTTCGAGACAGAATCTCTCGAATGCGTTCCTCTTCCTCGTCAATCTCTGTATTAAGCTTTTCCATCTCATTGGTATAGCCGTAAACCTTTTCATCGGCTTTCAGCTTCAGGGTAACGCTCATGTAATCCTGATCGACAACTTCCAGATCCTCAAGACTCTGAATTTTTTCAAAATCCGGATGTGACTTTGCAACCACTATGTCGAACTTAGGAGTCAGCATTACGCCGTGCTGGCGTCTTATTTCTTCTCTTTTCTGTTTCTGAGCCTTTCGTATAAGCAGCTCATATTCTCTTTTCTGCTTGCGTAACTCGCCTAAGCGCGGACTGAATTCATCATAGATATAGAAGGTGTTTATTCTGTCCCCTCTTGGATCCAGTTCGTCAAGCAGTTTTTCTGTATCCTCGAGGAAATACTCCTCGGGCACAGTGTTATATTCCTTTGGTGAATTTTCTGTCACCTCTGCCGCATCTCCTGTCAAAGTTGATGCAGCTTCAATCAACTCGTCTTTACATTCACTGACGCAGTGGCATCCCTTGTAATCGCCAATTTCATGATATTTGGTTAACTTGAGAAGCTGTCTCATCTGTAGCAGCAGAGATTTGACCTCATAAAGCTCCACAACCGATAAGGTGTTTGCACTGCTACGCGTTATTGTAAGCGAAGTGTCCTTCACTTCCATAAAGACTTCCTGAATCTTGTCAGTCAGAACCGGATTCTGTTTGACAAATCCGACCATATCCTCAACCCGATTCAGTTCCTTCCTTAATTCATCCTCCTGCCCAGGATAAAAAGGTTTCAGCTCCTTAAGTTTCTTTTTTCCAAAGGGAGTATTTAGATCCAAATTTAGCATCACATAGTCAAGACCAGTTTCTCTTCTAGTTTTAACATTGGCTAATCGCCTATTACTTCCTTGTAACATATTTACATCCTTACGTCAATAATTGGAATATCAGGAATAGCTTTCTGCATTTCTTCCAAAAGAACTCTGTTATCAAAGGTATATCCCGCAGGGGCCCACGGATTAACTGTAATGGCTGCAATCTCGATATTCTTAAGCACCTTACAGGTAAATCCTTTCTTCCTGAAAATTCCCCAGTCCATAGGATTTATGAAAATCTTGGTAGGATCCTTGAAAATGAATTCTACCTGTCTGAGTTTCTTCACATTGATATCAGATATTACACTGTGAGTAAAAGCTCCCGGTATATACACGTATTTAGTATCTATACTGATGGCCTGGTCTATATCCTTTGCCGCACCAAGTCCGGTCAAAAGATCCAGCTTTGTAACATCTCCGGCTTCACTGATAAGCATAATTTTGTCATCAGAATTGTTATCCAGAATTGCCTTTCTGTATATGCCATCTTCAAGTTCCTGAATTCTGTATAGATTCACAATGTGAGCGGTTTCTTCAACCACTTTATTCATCTTTCTCGATAAAACGGCTCCTGTTGCCAGGATGATTGCATCCGATGTGTCCGGCGATGCAATGGATTTTCTGTCTATTGCTCCGTCAATCATTACCAGCCTGCAGCCCAAATCCAGCATGTCCTCACACAGCTTTTTCTGCTCTGCGTTGATAACCGGTCCTGCAACCTGAACATATCCTGCTTCTCTGACTCTGCAGATAAGCAGAGTACCGATTGCAGTTGAATATGTAGTTTTACGGATTACCTCAAGTCCTGCATCAGCAAGCTCGTATATAAGCTCCGGTACTGCCACGATAGTGCCCTCATCCAAATAAACTCTCGGTTTTTCGGTCCCTGTTACCAGGTCCTCCATTTCACCGTCTCTACCTGTTGAGGTAATTCCCAGCAGTATACCTTCATCCATAGCCTCCTCTATAAGATAGTTGAGTGCTGTAGTCTTTCCGGCATTCTTTGCCATACCCACAATAGATAGGGTTTTGTATTTAGTTGACAAATCGTGTAATAAGCTCATTTCCCGGTTCTATCCTTTATCCATTGTAATAAAAAATCTTTATTAGCAACTAAAGGGAGACCTAAGTCTCCCATTTAGTTCAAAGCTGAATTAGTGCTTGTTTCTTTCGTGTCTTAGCAGGTGTGAAGGTTCCATTGATTTAATCTGTAATCCTTCTCCCAGTGCTGATACACCTTCATATCTGTAAGTCTTCTTACCTGTGCAGTAATCACAAGTGCACTTAAGATCTGGCAGACGTGGCTGAGTATATGTTGTAATAACACCTTCATAGTTTCTCAGGATTACCTTGTCAGGAGTTTCTGAGATTATGTACTGTGGCATTACAGGAGTCTTTCCGCCACCACCAGGAGCGTCAACTACGAATGTTGGCACTGCATATCCTGAAGTGTGTCCTCTTAATCCTTCGATGATTTCAATTCCCTTAGCAACTGAAGTTCTGAAGTGTTCGATACCTACTGATAAGTCACAGATGTAGATGTAGTATGGTCTTACTCTGTTCTTAACCAGAACATGTACTAAGTCTCTCATGATGTGCTTACAATCGTTAACACCTCTTAGTAATACTGACTGGTTTCCTAGAGGAATACCTGCGTCTGCTAACTTCTTAAGAGCAGCTTCTGCGTCAGGTGTCATTTCCTTAGGATGGTTGAAGTGAGTGTTTAACCAAATTGGATGATACTTCTTCAGCATGTTTACTAGATTATCAGTGATTCTCTGTGGCATTACAACCGGTGTTCTTGAACCGATTCTAACGATTTCAACATGAGGAATCTTTCTTAATTCGCTGATGATGTATTCTAATGTTTCATCTTCTACGCAAAGAGCGTCACCACCTGATAGCAGAACGTCTCTTACTACAGGAGTATTTCTGATGTATTCCAGACATGCATCGATATCTTCTCTTGATCTTGCTCCGTCAGTTTCACCTGCAAGTCTTCTTCTTGTGCAGTGACGGCAGTACATTGAGCACTGGTAAGTGATTAAGAATAAAACTCTGTCAGGATATCTGTGAGTCAGTCCAGGAGCTGGGGAGTCAGCATCCTCGTGAAGAGGGTCTGCATCGTCTGCTTCGGATCTGTGCATCTCAGCAAGTGTAGGAACTGCCTGCATTCTTACAGGACATCTAGGATCATCCGGATCCATCAGTGATGCATAGTAAGGAGTGATACCTACTCTGAATCCGCCGATAACCTTTTCGATATCAGCTCTTTCCTGTTCTGTCAGGTTGATAACCTGAGCAATGTCTTCAACAGTTGATAATCTGTGGCTTACCTGCCAATGCCAGTCGTTCCACTCTTCATCTGTAACATCCTTAAATAGAGGAATGTCTTTCCAATTTCTGATTGCCATTTTATATCTCCTTATAAAATATGGTATTTATTAATTGTGCGTATTAAGCGTACATTTCTTCGAACAGCTTTCTTAAGCCTTCATGTTCTCTCAGGCACTGTAATGTAACAGCTGCGTGTCCCTTAGTATAGCCGTTACCGATGATCATGTTAACGTCTTTACCAACACCTTCAGCACCAAGAGCAGCCTTAGTGAATGAAGTAGCCATTGAGAAGAAGTATACAGTACCATCATCCTTACATGAAAGGATTGAAGCCATTTCTGTATTTTCGATTGATACACAGTTGATAACTATGTCGAATAATTCTCCGTTAGTCAGTTCCATAGCCTTGTTGTACATTCCAACAGCATCAGTTGCATCCATGTGGAAGTATTCATCAGCAAGGTCTAATGATCTAGCTCTGTCTTCAGATTTCTGTGAACCTGCAGCGCAAACTACCAGACCGTTTACACCAACTCTCTTCTTTGCCTCGTATAAGCACAGAAGACCTGATTTTCCGCCGCCACCGATAACCAGTACTTTCTGGTTCAGCTGGCAAAGCTTAGCAGCCTGTGCAGGAGCACCTGCTACGTCTAATGCTGAAAGAGCTGTCTTTTCAGGCATATCATCAGGAATAATTCCGTAGATACCTGACTGGAACAGAATTGCCTTACCCTTGATGTCAACCTGGTCAATTGCAGGTCTCATAGCAACGATTTCGTCGATTCTTAATGGAGTAAGTGAAAGTGATACTAATGTAGCAATCTTGTCACCTACC
>JAQXLM010000013.1 GCA_029012125.1 Eubacteriaceae bacterium
TTTTCAGCATGATAGGCGTCAGCATGGCAGGAGGTCTTGCCCACAATCTGGGTCAGCTGCTTGTGGCCGCAATTCTGGTATCAAACCTGAAGATGTTTATTTATTTTCCGATTTTGATGTTTTCCGGCATCGCCAGCGGAATCCTGATCGGTGTAGTCAGCTACGTTATTGATTCAAAATTACCAAGGAGTATATTTAGATAGGAGATTTATGAGACAGCAATTAGTAGAATTAAGAGAGAAAATGCAGGAATACGGTATCAGCGCATACATTATTCCTACCACGGACTTTCACGGTTCGGAGTATGTGAACGACTATTTTAAGTGCAGAGAGTATGTTTCCGGATTTACCGGCTCAGCAGGCACTCTTCTGGTAACTGCCGAAGATGCATGGCTTTGGACAGACGGAAGATACTTCATTCAGGCTGCATCCCAGCTTGAAGGGAGCGGAATCAGCCTTATGAAAATGGGTGAACCCGGTGTTCCTACCATAGAAGAGCAGCTGGAAGCTGTTTTAAAGGAAGACGACATTCTTGCCTTTGATGGCCGCGTAATCGATAACGCCTTCGGTCAGGCAATGGAGAAGAAGTACAATATAAGATATGACCTGGACCTTGCAGGTGAAATCTGGGCAGACAGACCGGAAATCACTCCTTCCCAAATCTATCCGCTGCCATATGAAACTACAGGAGAAACCTATACGTCAAAGCTTTCAAGGGTTCGTAAGTTCATGGCTTCATCCGGTGCCGACTACCACCTGATTACCAGCCTGGAGGACATTGCATGGCTCTTTAACCTGCGGGGCTCAGATGTGACATATACGCCTGTTTTCTTCGCCTTTGCACTCATCAGTCAGGACTTTGCTTTTCTGTATCTGATGAATGAAGATTTCGACTGCAGCATTTTGGATGGTGTTGACGTACATCCATATTTCAATGTATTCAGCGATCTGGAAAGACTTCCTCGCGGCTGCATTATGGTAGACGAAAGACTGGTCAGCTATTCCCTGGTTAAGGCCATTCCTCAAAAACTGGAGATTATGAATACTCCAAATCCATGTGAGCTTATGAAAGCTTTGAAAAACGACAAGGAAATCGCCTGCACCAGAAATGCCCATATTAAAGACGGTGTTGCCATGGTGGAATTTATCCACTGGCTGAAGACCACTATGAAATTTATGGGTGTTTTAGGCAATACAGGAGTTGCCTCCGGAATGACTGAAATAGCTGCATCTGACTACCTGGAAATCTGCAGACGCAAGCAGGAAGGCTGCAACGATTTAAGCTTTGATACCATTTCAGGCTACGGCTCCAACGGTGCAATCGTTCACTACAGTGCCACGCCTGAGACAGATAAAGAGCTGGCACCTGAAGGTTTCCTTCTTGTAGACTCCGGCGGTCAGTATTCAGACGGAACAACAGATATTACAAGAACTATAGCTTTGGGGCCTTTGACAGATAAGATGAAGGAGGATTATACTACCGTTCTTCGCGGACACATAGACCTGGCTATGGCGGAATTTACTCCTGCTACCAGGGGGGCGGAGCTTGATGCAATTGCGAGAAAGCCTTTACTGGAAAGAGGTATGAATTACAACCACGGTACCGGTCACGGTGTCGGTCATCTGCTTGGTGTGCATGAGGGGCCTCAGACTATCAGTCCGAGAGGTACAGACTGTACCCTGTCTCCGGGAATGATCACCAGCAACGAACCGGGTTTTTATCTGGAAGGAGAGTATGGTATAAGGCTGGAAAATGAGGTTTTATGTGTGGCTCTGCCGTCAGGTATGTACGGGTTCGAGACTTTGACCTTCTGTCCTTTCGATAGGGAGGCAATAGTTGTAGATATGCTTACTGAGGAGGAGCTGGCATGGCTGAATGACTACCACGCACAGGTATACAAAAAACTGGCCCCTCTGCTTTCTGATCCTGTTCGCCAATGGCTTGTGGCAGAAACGGGAGCGCTCAGGTAGGGCAAAATACTGCCCGGCAGCAAGTAGACATTATTACCAATCAAGGTATCTGAAGAAGGTGTCTCTATTATCTGTTTATATATGATTTTTTATCATGGAAATTATGATAAACTTGCGTTTGACGAATTGTGGTTTTTATTATACTCTATGAATAGAAAATGTCAATCCAATACGATTTCTTAAAATCTAATATGATTTCTTAAAAAACGGGAGGAGTAATTATGTTTACAAAAGCTATAACTAGAAAACCATGCAAGGCATTAATCGACGGAATATCCACAGGTCAGTTCTGCGAAGGAACACCTGACTACGAAAACGCTGTAAAGCAGCATGACAAATATGTAGAAACTCTAAGAGGACTTGGTCTTGAAGTTACAGACCTGGAAGCAGATGAAAGATTCCCTGACTCATGCTTCGTAGAAGACCCTGCAGTAGTTATGGAACGTTGCGCAGTTATCACTAACCCTGCAACAGATTCCAGAAATGGCGAAAAGTTCGAAATTATCGATACTATCAGAAAGTTCTATGACGAGTCACAGATTTTCCATATCGAAGCACCCGGAACAATGGAAGGTGGAGATGTAATGAGAGTTGGAGATCACTTCTTCGTTGGACTTTCAGATCGTACAAACGAAGAGGGCGCTAAGCAGTTCAACGATATCGTTACAAAATTCGGTTACACTTCTTCAACAGTTCCTGTAACTGAAGGTCTTCACCTGAAGGACTTCGTTATCTACCTGGAAAACAACAACATGCTGGTTACTGAAATCATGAACGATATGCCTGCATTCAAAGACTACAACCGTTTCGTTATCGAGCCTGAGGAACTGTATGCAATCAACAGTCTAAACATCAACGGAACTGTTCTTGTACCTGCAGGATATCCAAAAACTCAGAAGATTATTGAAGATCTTGGATACCCTGTTATCCTGGTTGATACAGGCGAATTCAAGAAAATCGACGGAAGCCTGACCTGCCTGTCACTGCGTTTCTAAATAATAAATTTAAATATAACCTATAGGAACAAAGCGGAAACCTTCTTAAATAATGCATTTAAGAAGGTTTCCCTTTTTTTCTTAGAAAAGAGTGGAATTCATAGCGCGCGCCGCATTTTGTTAAATAGGTGTCCGATAACGGCATGTTTTGCCGCAATATCGTAAGTTTTACATCAAATGCGCCACCTTTCGGCTTCCTAGATACTATCTTACAAAATCCCCAAATCATAACTGGAATTACTTTGGATATAATACGCCGCAAGCTTGATGGATTTAATGGGCTCGCGGCGTATTTCCATATTTTTCCTGTAATATAGTGGAAGTCCATCGCTGCGCCCTAAGCTTACGGAGTAATTCCTGGTTGTCACAGAAAAAATCCGGACAGTAACGTGGCGCAATTCGGCTTTTTTCAACAAGAATGCGGCAAAATATGGCGCATTTCAGCTTTTCCATGCATGAATGCGGCGTTACATGGCGCATTTCTCACTGTTTCTATCCCACTGCGCCGTTTGAAGTGTTCTGAGTCCCTCTGCAGTGCCGGTGGTTCCCTATTATAAAAAACCTGCCGCCCAACGGTATCACCGTTAGTGCGACAGGTTTGTCATTCTAATTAAGTCTGTAAGTTCCGGCTTATTCCTCAGGTGCCGGCATTAGCTTATTCCTTATGCTTCAGCCTTAGCTTCTTCAGCCTTTGGAGCTTCTGCTTTAGGTTCAGCCTTCTTTACAGGAGCCTTTTTAACTCTCATGTTGTTGATAGCACCTGTTGGACATTCCTTAGCGCAAAGTCCGCAGTTCTTACATTTTTCAGGGTCAATCTTAGCAAGGTTGTTTTCAACAGTGATTGCTTCGAACTTACATGCCTTCTGGCACTTCATACATCCGATACATCCGTTTGTACAAGCCTTTCTTACAGCAGCACCCTTTTCTGTTGAGTTACACTGAACAACAACAAGATTCTTAGCAGGCTGTAATCTGATAACTGAGTTAGGGCAAGTCTTAGCACATACTCCGCATCCAACACAGTTGTCTCTGTTTACTACAGCAACTCCGTCACAAATCTGAATAGCATCAAAGTCACAGGCAGCAGCACAGTCACCAAGACCGATACATCCGTGAGGACATGCGCTTAATCCGCCGAAGAACTGCTTAGCAGCCTTACAAGTCTGAACGCCTCTGTATTCCATGATAGTCTTAGCGGCATCTTTAGTACCGTTACACATAACCATGGCAACTTCCTTATCAGCACTTCCTGCTTCTACTCCAAGAACGTCAGCAAGTGCAGCAGCAACATCCGCGCCTCCTACAGGACAAAGTGAGCAGCTCAGTGAGTGATCTGCAGCCAATGCGTTTGCATAGTCATCACATCCTGTATATCCGCAGGCACCGCAGTTAGCACCCGGAAGTTCAGCACGAAGCTTTGCAAATGTTTCATCAACAGGTACGTAGAATACCTTTGATGCAATAGTTAGTATAGCAGCGCAAACGAAACCGATTGCGACAACGATTAATACTGGTATTATCATTCCTAGCCCTCCTTTACTGGAACAATCCGCTGAAGCCCATAAAGCCTAGGGATAGCATAGCAGCAGTAATTAATGTTAGAGGAACTCCTCTGAAAGCCATAGGAACGCCTTCTTCGTTTTCAAGCTTGCTTCTTACGCCTGCGAACAGAACCATAGCAAGTAAGAAACCGATACCTGCGCCGATTGAGTTACAGATTGAAGTGAAGTATCCGTAACCTGAATCGATATTGGAGATACATACACCCAGTACTGCGCAGTTAGTAGTGATCAGTGGAAGGTATACACCCAGTGACTTGTGAAGTGCAGGGATATATCTCTTTAGGATCATTTCTACCAGCTGTACCAATGCAGCGATTACCAGAATGAATACTACAGTCTGCAGATATCCGATTCCAAAGTGATCAAGCACCTGCATGATTGGCCATGTTGCAGCTGTTGCAAGTACCATAACGAATATTACGGCAAATCCCATGCCGGCAGCAGCATCTAATTTCTTAGATACGCCCAGGAATGGACAGATACCCAGGAACTGAGATAGTACATAGTTATTAACGAGAATAACTGACATCATTATTGCTATTATTGACATTATGCTTCAGCTCCTTTCTCACATTCTTTTTCTTTTCTTGCGCCACCGCACATAGCAGCCATAGCGCATCCTTCACATCCGAAGCTCTTACCCTTCAGAGCCTTACCCTTGGTAACGTAGTTTACGAAAGCAACCAGAATACCAAATACGAAGAATCCGCCGGGAGCCAGGTTGAAGATACCCATTCCAGGTAAGAATGTCTGAATAGGAATATCAAATGCAGTACCGCATCCGATGAATTCTCTGATCAGACCCATTACTCCAAGAGCAAGTGTGAAACCAAGACCCATTCCGATACCGTCTAAAGCAGAGTCGAAAGGATTGTTCTTGCTTGCGAACATTTCCGCTCTTCCCAGGATGATACAGTTTACTACGATCAGAGGAATGAATAGTCCCAGTGATGCGTACAGGGAAGGAACGAATGCCTGAAGTAATAACTGAACAACTGTTACGAATCCTGCGATTACTACGATGTAGCAAGGGATTCTAACCTTGTCAGGAATAATCTTTCTTAACAGTGAAATAACGATGTTTGAGCAGATAAGTACTGCTGTTGCGGAAATACCCATACCTACACCGTTGATAGCTGATGATGTAGTAGCAAGTGTAGGACATGTACCTAATAATAGTACCAGTACAGGGTTTTCCTTAATTATACCTTTAGTAAGGATGCTTAATTTGCTTACTTTCTTATCCATTATTTAGCACCTCCTACTTTCTTGTACTGTTCTAAAGCACAGTAAACGCCATAATGTACGGCATTTGATGAGATTGAAGCACCTGTTACGTGATTGATGCTTGCGTCATCCTTAGCGCTTGTTGCGCTTAACTCTGAAAGACCCTGATACTGAGTCAGGTATTCAGGAGCATGAGCTTTAGTTCCCAGACCTGGAGTGTCCGCGTGGCTGGTTACCTTAACGCCTGTGATTTTTCCATCTCCATCGATACCGATCATTTCTATCAAAGCTCCACCAAAGGATTTTGTGCTTACAGTTACAACCATACCGCTTCCGTTGTCAGCGATGTAGCATTCTGTAGCGAATACCTTTCCTTCTTCGCAAACTGCCAGTTCTCCGTCATAAGCTGTGAATGAGTCTGCAGCAGGAAGTAATTCAGCTCTTGCCTCGTTAGCAGCTTTGATAGAGTTGGAGTCTATAATTGGTTTTGCAACACCGTATGTTGCTGCAAGAGCAGCGGTGATTACAAGACAGATGCAAACTAACACCAGAATAGGTGCAACATATTCTTTAAATGTATTATTATTTTTCATTTTTCTTTGCACCTCCGTATGTAAGTTTAATACAAAGCTGATCGATTAATGGAGTCATGATGTTCATTAACAGGATTGAGAATGAAACTCCTTCAGGATATGAACCCCATAATCTGATAACCATTGTCAGGATACCGCAGCCTACACCCATGATAACCTTGCCCAGAGGCATGATTGGGGATGTTACGTAGTCAGTTGCCATGAAGAATGCACCAAGCATTACGCCGCCGGCACATACATGGAAGATTGCCATGCTGAATGCACTTACATCTCCACCTGTGATTCCATAGTATGCTAATGCGATTACAAATACTGTTCCGATGAAGCATGCAGGGATGATTGGAGAAATGATCTTCTTCCAAATCAGGAATAAACCGCCTGCTAACAGGGCAAGAGCACTTACTTCACCCATTGAACCGCCGATCATACCGATGAACATCTGAGAGTTTGATGGAAGATCAGCAATGTTTCCCTCAGCTAAGATGCCAAGAGGAGTAGCGCTTGTTTCAGCGTCGATTCCTGACATTCTTGCAACCGGCCATGTTGTCATTTCAGTTGCGAAGGAAATGAATAATACGATTCTGGCAGTGATGGCAGGGTTAACGATGTTTCTGCCGATACCACCGTAAAGCTGTTTTACAATAACGATTGCTACGAAACAGCCGATAACAGCCATCCAGAATGGGAAGTTTGAAGGTACGTTGAATGCAATCAGAATACCTGTCAAAGCTGCTGACATATCGCCAACGGTCTGTCTCTTGTGCATCAGCTTGTTGTATGCCCATTCAAAGCCCATGCTTGCAAGCATACATACAAGAGTTAACGCGATTACTCTTGGTCCGAAAACCCATATACTTACACAAAAAGAAGGTATTAATGCTCCGATAACCATAAGCATGGTTTTTCTGGTATCCAGGTTAGTAACTAAATGTGGAGCTGAGGATACTACCAGATTGTCATAAAACTTGTTATCCATTACTTAATTCCAGCCTCCTTTACAACACCTTGTCCTAGTTTATTGATAAATCCTAGAGGTCTTCTTGCCGGACAAACGAATGAACAGCTTCCGCATTCCATACACTGCATAACCTTCAGTCTGTTTAACTGCTCCGCATCTCCACGATCAAATGCATCAGCAAGCGCTGTAGGCAACAGACCGAAAGGACATGCGTTGTGACATCTTCCGCAGTTAATGCATGCTGTTTCCTCAGGGATAGCAGTCTGTGCTTCTGAGAAGCAAAGAATTGCGTTGTTGTTCTTTATGATAGGTAATGCATCTGAGAAGATTGCTCTACCCATCATAGGTCCGCCCATCAGGATTTTCTTAGGTGCTTCTTTATATCCGCCGCAGAATTCAACAACATCGTGAATCTGTGTTCCGATTGGAGCGATGATGTTCTTAGGCTCTGCAACTGCACTTCCGTCAATAGTCATTCTCTTGTTGATTAGAGGCACTCCTGTTCTGAAGTACTGACCTACGAAAGCAACGGATGTTACGTTGGAAAGAATAATTCCAAGGTCAGCAGGAAGAACACCGGCATTCATAGTCTTGCCTGTGATTTCATAAACAAGAACTCTTTCAGCTCCCTTTGGATATCTTGCCTGTAACTTGAAGGTATGCATGTTTGTCAGTCCCTGCTCTGCGAACATCTGGTCCAGCTTAGCAATTGCGTCAGGCTTGTTTTCTTCAATACCGATGTAAGCTTCATCAAGATTCAGATACTTCATGATAAGCTTCATACCGTCGATAATGTCCTGAGTATCTTCAAGCATTGTTCTGTGGTCGGATGTAATGAATGGTTCGCACTCTGCTCCGTTTAAGATTAAAGTGTGCACATCGTCTAAGTTTCTTGGATTGTACTTGATGTGTGTAGGGAATGATGCACCGCCCAATCCTACCAGGCCGCTTTCTCTGACTGC
The DNA here is from genome assembly GCA_029012125.1 of Eubacteriaceae bacterium. Taxonomy (GTDB): domain Bacteria; phylum Bacillota; class Clostridia; order Peptostreptococcales; family Anaerovoracaceae; genus Senimuribacter. The sequence goes on from JAQXLM010000013.1 coordinate 8,269, forward strand.
CTTAACGAAACCAGCCAGGTCATCAACTTCAGGAACCTTGATTCCCTCCCACATTTCCTGTTTTTTATCAGTTTCAATAACCACCAGTGTGTCATTTCCGCCCATTGCTGAACGCTGGGTTTCAATAGCGACAACAGTTCCGGATACACTGGAGTGAATAGGTGCACTTACGAAAGCATCAGTATCACCGATAAGTTGTCCAACCTTGACTGTATCACCTTTAGCTACTAAAGGTTTGCAAGGGGCACCAATATGCTGAGACATTGATATTTTTACAACATCAGGAATCGGCATAATTTCGGTTGCACAGCCGGCTGTATTCTTATAGTGGCCTGCATCGATGCTGTGTAAATGCTTTGCATTTGAACTCATAATCGAAACCTTCCTTTCTGTTAAAATATTAACTCATAAATATACATCGTCAATTATACACCAAGTCCGGCAAAAAAACCA
>JAQXLM010000014.1 GCA_029012125.1 Eubacteriaceae bacterium
CACTCCAACAGGTGATGACATCAACATAGAGCTTCGTAAAGGTGAAGAAATATATAAGATGTGGTACAGGGAGCCTATGGCACCTGAAGGCATCAAAACCTATAACCCTGCCTTTGACGTTACACCGGCAAAATACATAACTGCAGTTGTTACGGAAAAGGGAGTTGTATATCCTCCATATGAGGAAAATCTAAAGAAACTGTTTGAGGAATAAAATGGAAAAGGAAAAAAGTGGGTTTATTGCCCGTTATGTAAAGATAATCGTTGTTTTGGCAGTTATTGCAGGCTCGTCTTCCGGAATATTTGGAAATGTAATCGAAGCACCGTCCATGGCTATCGGCTTCTGGCGTCTGACTATGGGATTGCCTTTCTTTGCAATTCCGGTACTGCTGAAACAAAGAGATGTTTTGAAAAGCATATCCAAGAGGGATTACATACTGACATTTATCGCAGGAGCCTTCCTGTTCGGCCATTTCTTCTCCTGGTTTAATGCTGTAAAAATGACTAATATTGCAAGTGCGGTGGTTCTTGCCGCCCTTCATCCACTGGTGGTAATCCTTATTACGGTATTTGTTTTGAAGCGTAAGGTAGGAATAAGGCCAATTATGGGAATTCTGCTGGCATTGCTGGGAGGAGCCCTAATCGCAGGTCTTGACTATAACCAGTTATCATCAGGAAACTTCCTGGGAGATGTGCTTGCCTTTGTAGCGGCACTTTGCATGGGTATATATTTTGCTCTGGGCAGTGAGGTAAGAAAGAATGTACCCGGAAGCGCTTACGTCTTTCTGGTATTTTTTGCGTGCTGGATATGCTTTGTTATAGGAATGATCGGTACAGGCACACCGGCACTGGGATATTCAGGAAAAGACTATCTGCTGCTTATCGGTCTGACTCTTGTGTGCCAGATAGGTGCTCACGCAGTATTTAACCTGTGCTTTGGATATGTGGACTCTCTGTATGTTTCCGCATGGGAATCAGGAGAATCGGTTTTTGCTATAATAATGGGCGTGATTTTCCTTCATCAGATTCCGACATCATGGGAATTGCTGGGGTCGGCAGTGGTGGTTATCGGACTTCTGTTCTATAACTACTCTACAAATCTAGAAGAGAAAGAGGAAGAAAATGAGCTATAAAGTTAGTCTTCAGTCATTCGAAGGGCCTTTCGATCTGCTGGTGTATCTTATTGAAAATGCCCAGATGAGCATTTACGATATTAAAATTGCCGAAATAACGAAGCAGTATATGGAATACATAGAGCAGATGAAGTCCATGGATGTGATGGTGGCAACAGAATTCATGGTCCTTGCCGCAACGCTCATAGATATTAAATCAAAGATGATTCTCCCTCGTACAACTGAGATGGAGGGAACCTATATAGATGAGGATCCGAGAAGTGAGCTGGTTGAAAGACTGTTAGAATACAAAAAATATAAGAAAGGTGCAGAGCTTCTGTTTGAGAGAGAAGAGTACATGTCTCTGGTTTACGAGAAGCCTCAGGAGGATATCTCTGCGTATCTTGAGGAACCGGACGAGTATCTGGCTCTGGATATCAGGCAGTTTGCAGGCGCCTTCAATCTGTTCCTCAGCAAGAAAAAGAGGGAAGAGGATGTAAGAAGTCACTATACCAGAATAGAAAGGGAAAAGGCTACAATTGAATCCAGAATGAGTCTTATTAAGAACAGGTTCAAAAGCGCCCTGAGCCACGGTCTCAGAAGGCTGAGCCTGAAGGATCTGATTCCGAATAAGAAGGATCGCTACGATGTGGTTGTTACCTTTATTTCCGTTCTGCAGATGATGAGAGACAAATATCTTGATGCAGAACAGAAGAGTACTTACGGTGAAATCAGTATTATTCCCGGAGAAAGAGAGATAGAAGATGAACAGTAAGAAGACAATTAAATCTGCCTTTGAATCAATGATGTTCGTTTGGGGAGAACCTTTGGAAGTCAAGGTTGCGGCAGATATTTTCAATATAAGCAAAGAAGATGCAATGGAGTATTTCCTGGAGCTTCAGCAGGAGTACGAGCAGGAGGGGCGAGGCATAGTGATACGCCAGGTAAACAAATCCTTCCAGTTTGTAACGAGAGCTGAAAATGCAGAGTTCATAGAACGACTTTGTACTCCTGTTAAGGTAAAAAGACTTTCCCAGTCTGCCCTGGAGGTGCTTGCAATTATCGCGTACAAGCAGCCTGTTACCAAGGGTGAAATAGAAGCCATCAGAGGTGTAAAGAGCGACCGTGTAATTGACGGGCTTATGAAGAAAGACCTGATTATGGTAAAGGGCAAGTCCAACGGAATAGGAAGACCTCTGCTTTACGGTACAACAGAGAGCTTCCTTAAACACTTTGGTTTCTCATCCCTAAAGGATTTGCCTGAAATAGAAGATATTGAAAGTGCAATCAGTATTAGCACGGAAGAGACAGACATGGAACAGATTTCCATAGAGGAGGTGGGCTATGAACAGGACACAGTCTCCCAAGAGTAATGTAATTCTGGTCGGTATGCCTGCCAGCGGGAAGAGTACCATAGGAGTAGTACTGGCCAAGGTAATGAGCAAAAATTTCATAGATACGGATATAACCATACAGCAGATTGAGGGCAGAACTCTGCAAACCATCATAGATGCGGAGGGAAATGAGTATTTCGGAAAAGTCGAAGAAAAGGTTCTCATGGATTTCGACGAGGAAAACTGCATCGTTGCAACAGGAGGAAGTGCAATTTACTACGAAAAAGCCATTGAAAAGTTTAAGGAAAAAGGCGTAGTAGTGTATCTGAAGGTGTCTCCGGAGGGTATCCATAAAAGATTGCACAATCTTGATACAAGAGGTGTAACCCTGAAGCCGGGTCAGACCATAGATGATCTGTATGCAGAAAGAGTTCCGCTGTATGAAAAACTATGTGACATAGAGGTTACAGCAGAGAATATGGACATATGGGATATAGCTGAGATAATTGCCGAAAAGATTAGGCAAAACAAGTTGTTTACAATCTAATATTTGCTGTGTTATACTATAACAAATTGTTGCAATACTGTTTTTATTTTGGAGGGATGTAAAATGGTAGATAAGAAGTACATGGAAAAGGCATTTATGCATGCTATGAGTAATCCTGCAATGAGATTTTCTGAAATGAGCGTTGATGTTATTATCCTTGAGAGATCTATGGAATCTTACCTTGAAGAACGCAATATGGACGTTTCTGAAGACGAAATTAAGGCGTTTATTAAAGATAAGATGGCAGAAATCAATGAAGCACTTAAGGACTTCTCCTACAATGACAGAATGATGAAATAATCATGCAATTATTACCGGTCACTTTTGACCGGTTTTTTTTTACATCGCTATGTTTTATTCAAAAAGGGATTATAATGTGATATAATATTTCCAAAAAAACGAGGTGCAGCTATGAAACAGACAAAATACGTTTTCGGAATAGATATAGGTGGAACCACATGCAAAATCGGACTGTTTGACGAGGAAGGAAATCTGCTGGAAAAATGGCAGATTCCAACGGAGAAAACCGGCGGCGAAAAGAAGGTCTTTTCCGATCTGGCTCAGGCTCTCAATGATAAAATGAAGGAAAGATCTATCAGCAGAGAACAGATTCTGGGTGTAGGCGCAGGAGTTCCCGCATCTGTTTCCCATGACGGTTTCGTACAGAAATGTCCGGCGCTGGGATGGGCACGTTTCAATGTATCTGAATCTCTAGGCAAGGAGCTGGGTTTTCCTGTATTCAGTGGAAATGATGCGAATCTTGCAGCGGCAGGAGAGGCATGGAAGGGCTCACCTGATTCATATGAAGATGCAGTCTTTGTAACTCTTGGAACCGGTGTTGGAGGCGGAATAATTCATCAGGGGAAAATCCTGGAGGGCTTCCACGGCTGCGGAGGGGAGCTGGGTCACATCAAAGTCAACCCTCACGAAACAGAAAGCTGCGGATGTTCAGGAAAAGGCTGTCTTCAGCAGTACGCATCAGCTACAGGAATAGCTGATATGGCAGGTAAAGCCATGAAAAAGGCAGAAAAGGGTGGAGAAGGAACTTATCTTTTCGGCATTGAAGGCATTACTGCAAAGGACGTATTTGACGGGGCAAAGAAGGGCGATGAGCTTTGCTGCTCCGTAGTTGAAAAATTCGGCGAAATACTGGGAAGAGCCCTTGCGGGAGTGTGTGTTGTGTTTGACCCTGAGGTTGTAATAATCGGAGGCGGTGTCAGTGCCGCAGGCCGGATTCTCATAGATGTAGTTGAAAAACACTACAGGAAATGGGCTTTTGAACCTTGCTCAGACATGAAATTCGTGCTGGCAACTCTGGGTAACGACGCAGGCATTTACGGTTGCGCAAAGATGGTATTAAACGAGATATAACAAGCTCTGAATGGGCTGTTTTGAATATTCCCTACAGGGAGGAAAGGCTAGGCGAGAATAGAATGGATAATAGAACATTAATGGAAATTGAAAAATGGAAAGCAAGTTCTGTTTTAAGTGAAGAGGAAAAACAGACTATACGCCTGATGAGCGATGAACAGCTGGAATCAGCCTTTTCCTCAGACCTGGAGTTTGGAACTGCAGGCCTGAGAGGCGTCATGGGACTGGGCACGGCGAGAATGAATACATATGTGGTAAGGAGAGCTACCAAGGGACTGGCAATTTATCTTAACAGACATTTCCATAATCCAAAGGTAGTAATAAGCTACGACAGCAGAAACAGGTCAAGAGAGTTTGCCGAAGCGGCTGCAGGAGTTCTGACCAGAGAGGGCATCAAAACCTATATATATTCAGAAATCATGCCTGTGCCGGTGTTATCCTACACTACAAGATATCTGAAATGTGATGCGGGCATTATGATAACCGCCAGCCATAATCCTAAACAGTATAACGGATATAAGGTATACGGTGCCAACGGAGGTCAGATTCTTGATGAGGCTGCTGATGAAATATTAAAGGAAATCATGGCAACAGACATTTTTGAAGACGTTGAGTACTTTGATTTTGATCAGGCTCTGACCAAGGGATGTGAGAAGGTTTCAGAAGAGGTATTCTACAGCTTCCTGAAAGAAGCAGAAGCTGCATCTGACTTTTCGGCTGAAAGAGATGTAACAGTTGTTTATACTCCGCTGAATGGCTCAGGCAGAAGACCGGTACAGGAAATTCTGGCACGAAACGGTTTTGATAAAGTATTCACTGTGGAGGAACAGCTGAAACCGGACGGCGACTTCCCTACATGTCCGTCACCTAATCCGGAGAAGCAGGAAGTATATGACCTTGCTCTGAAGCTGGCGAAGGAAAAGAAAGCCGACATCATAGTGGCTACCGACCCGGACTGTGACAGAGTCGGACTGATGGCTGCAGACGGGGAAGGTTACACACTGCTGTCAGGGAATCAGATAGGAATTCTGCTGACCGACTATATCGCCGGCAGAATGAAGAATCCTGAACAGATGACAATGGTGGCATCTGTGGTAAGTACACCTATGGTTAACAGGATTGCAGAAGATTACGGTGTGAAAATAAAGAGAACCCTTGTAGGCTTCAAATATATCGGAGAGCAGATTGACCTTCTGAAAGAGAAATTCATGTTCGGCTTTGAAGAAAGCAACGGATATCTGGTAGGTCAGTATGCGAGAGATAAGGACGGTGTGGTGGCAGCAAAGCTGGTGTGCCAGATGGCTGCATATTACAAGACAAAGGGCAAAACACTGGTTCAGGTCCTTAATGAGCTGTACGGTAAATTCGGACATTGTGTGGATCAGACTGTAAGTGTTGACATCGACAGTGTTGAGAAAATCAAGGATATTATGGCATGTCTGGCATCCAGGGAGCAGGCAGAGCAGGTATTCGGTCCGGTAACACTGTACATTGACTACAGCAAGGATGATACCGGTCTGCCTAAGGCTAATATGATTCACATAGAAAAGGAAGACGGAACAAGAGTAATCGTAAGACCGTCGGGAACAGAGCCTAAGGTTAAGCTGTATCTATCCTTCTATGAAGAGGATGAATCAAAGCTGACAGAGAGAAAAGAAGCTATTCTTGAAAGCTTCAACAGGATACTGTAAAAGGATAGGAGAACAGATGAGCAGAAAGATATTTACAGACGAGGAAAAATACCTGTTTGCGGAAGGAACCTACTATCGTGCATTTGATAAATTCGGAGCGCATCCGGATCATGAGGACGGAAAAGACGGATACAGGTTTACACTTTGGGTTCCAGATGTAAACAGCGTAAGAGTTGTGGGCGATTTCAACAGCTGGGACGCAGGTGCCCACTTTATGAACAGAGAAAGCAACGACATCTACACGCTGTTTATCCCGGGTGTGGAGGAAGGTGCAACATATAAGTACGTGGTAGAAACAAGAGAAGGCGTCCTGCTGTACAAGGCTGACCCTTACGCATTCTACGCCCAGAAAAGACCGGAGACTGCATCCAGAACCTACGACCTTTCAACCTACAGGTGGAAGGACAAAAAATGGATGAACGCCAGAGCCAGGGCAAATCATATGGAACGTCCCATGAACATATATGAGGTAAACCTTACATCATGGAAGATGCACGGTCCGGATGAGCTTTATACCTACGAAGAGCTGGCGGATGAGCTGGTTAGCTACGTTAAGGATATGGGGTATACCCATGTGGAAATCATGCCGGTTATGGAGCATCCTTTTGACGGATCATGGGGATACCAGGTTACAGGGTATTATGCGGCGACAGCCAGATACGGCGATCCGAGAGGGCTGATGTCTTTGATAGATGCTTTTCACAGAGCAGAAATTGGCGTAATTCTTGACTGGGTACCGGGACATTTCTGCAGAGACGCTCACGGACTGGGTGCTTTTAACGGCAGAATGGTTTACGAAAAAAGAGACCATGAGCAGTGGGGAACCTACGTGTTTGACTTCGGACGAGGACAGGTGAAAAGCTTCCTGACCTCCAATGTGGTATTCTGGCTGGAGAAATTCCACGCAGACGGAATAAGAGTTGACGGTGTAAGCAGCATACTGTACAGAAATTACGGAATAGAAGACGAATCAAAGAAAACATACAATGCAGACGGCTCAGAGGGAGATCTTGATGCTATCAAGTTCCTTCAGGACACTAACAAGGTAGTGGGAGAGTGGTTCCCTAACGTATGCATGATTGCGGAAGAGAGCACGGCATGGCCTCTTGTTACCAGACCACCTGAAGTAGGCGGACTGGGATTCCACTACAAATGGGATATGGGATGGATGCATGACACTCTGGATTACATGAGGACGGATTTCCCATTCAGACCTTATCATCATAACATGCTGACCTTCTCAATGATGTACGCATATAATGAAAACTTTGTACTTCCGCTGTCCCATGATGAGGTGGTTCACGGAAAATGCTCACTTATCAGAAGGATGCCGGGTGATTACTGGAGGCAGTTCGCAGGACTTAGAACACTGCTTCTCTACCAGATGACTCATCCGGGACATAAGCTCAATTTCATGGGCAATGAAATAGGTCAGTTCATAGAATGGAGAGATTATGAGTCTATAGAATGGTTCCTTGCAGAGGAATATGAAGCTCACAGCAAGCATCAGAAATTCGTTAAAGAGATTAACGGCTTCTATAAAGATAATAAGGCACTCTGGCTGAAGGAATTCTCATGGGACGGATTCCAATGGCTGGATGCGGATAACAATAATCAGAGCATATGCTCATACATCAGACACGGAAGCAGACCTATAGACGATCTTATCGTGGTGATAAACTTCACACCTGCCACTTATGACAACTTCAGAGTAGGTGTTCCTAAGAAGGGCATGTACAAGGAAGTGTTCAACTCTGACTTGGCTGAGTATGGCGGATCGGGAGTATCAAATAAGGAACTTGTCAAATCAGAGGACATACCTCTTCACGGCATGGAAGATTCTGTTGCAATCAAGCTGCCGCCACTGGGAGGTGTAATTCTGAAGAGAACTACGGTCAGGAAAACTGCAGCAAAGAAAACCGCAGATAAGAAGCCTGCGGCAAAAAGAAAATAGACCGGAAAAAAACTACAAGGAGATGACATAGACCAATGAACAGGATATTTAACAGCAAAGAAGAATTCGTGCAGAAATATATGGAAATGTTCAGAAATGAGCTGGGCAGAGATTTCGAAGTGGCAAGCCCCATTCAGAGATACAACATGCTGGCCAAGCTGGTTGCATCTGAAGCAAAGGCTATTAAGCACGACTGTAAGAAGAAGGCACGTATGGAGAACCAGAAGAAGGTATATTATTTCTCCATGGAATTCCTCATTGGAAAGCTCCTGAGAAACTACCTTATTAACTTCGGCATCGAAGACATAGTTGAGGAAGGCCTTCAGGAACTTGGCGAGAGCCTGGATAACCTTTGCAGACAGGAGAGAGACCCGGGTCTGGGAAACGGTGGTCTGGGAAGACTTGCAGCATGCTTCATCGATTCCCTTGCCAGCCTTGGCTATTGCGGACACGGTAACGGAATAAGATATAACTACGGACTTTTCAAGCAGGAAATCAAAGACGGCAGACAGGTTGAGCTTCCCGACAACTGGCTGGAAAACGGATTCCCATGGGAGACAAAGAGACCGGAAAAATCAGTCCTGGTAAGATTCGGAGGAGAGGTTGTTAAGCATTACGAGGATGACAGGTTCTGGTGCAGCTGGGAAGGTGGAGAGACTATACTTGCAGTGCCTTATGACGTTCCTGTAGTAGGCTATGAGGGAGAAACTGTTAACACACTGAGACTGTGGAGTGCCCAGCCTAGCGAAGAAAACTTTGATATGGATGCCTTTAACAGAGGGGACTACAGCGGAGCCATGAAATTCCGCTCAGATGTGGAAGCTATTACCAGCGTACTTTACCCTAACGATAACAGTCTGTCAGGAAAAATTCTGAGACTGAAGCAGGAATACATGTTTGTGTGTGCAGGAATTAACAATATTGTAGAAACATTTAAGTCAGAATACGGAACCGACTGGAGCATATTCCCTGATATGGTAGCGATTCATACCAACGATACACATCCTGCTCTCTGTGCCCCTGAACTGCTGAGAGTTCTTATCGATCAGGAAGGCCTGGATTGGGATACAGCATGGGATATTACTAAGAGATCGGTTTCTTACACAAATCATACGATTCTACCGGAAGCTCTTGAAAAATGGCCGATAGACATGTTCAGAAAGCTGCTTCAATCACTGTAACCTTGTTATTTCCTTTTGCAGCAGCCAGTGCCGCATTAAAGCCTGCAGCACCTCCGCCGATTATTACTATGTGTTTCATCTTTTCCTCCGGCTGCAAAATGTAGGCATTATCCATAGCCCGAACATGTCGATTATTCGACTTAGTCTATTGTATAACAAGAGTCAAGATGTAAATATAACAATTTTTTGTT
>JAQXLM010000015.1 GCA_029012125.1 Eubacteriaceae bacterium
CAAATACGGATTTTAAGGAGGTAGAGAGGTGACACATTTTAACACAGTAGAAGAAGCACTGGAAGAACTGCGCAATGGAAAAATCATTCTTGTAACTGATGACCCGGACAGAGAAAATGAGGGAGATTTCATCTGCGCCGCGGAATTTGCGACTACAGACAACATCAATTTCATGGCGACTCACGGAAAAGGACTGATATGCATGCCTATGTCAGAGGAATATGTGAGAAAGCTGAGAATACCCCAGATGGTTCAGCAGAATACAGATAACCATGAAACTGCTTTTACCGTATCCATCGACCATGTGAATACGACAACAGGAATCTCAGCGGCAGAGCGTTCTGTAACAGCAATGGGATGTGTTGCAGACGATGCAAAACCCGAAGATTTTCGCAGACCCGGACATATGTTCCCTTTGCTGGCTAAACCCAACGGTGTGCTGGAACGCAACGGACACACCGAAGCAACGGTGGATTTATGCAGACTTGCAGGTTTGAAGGAATGTGGTCTCTGCTGCGAGATAATGAGAGAAGATGGAACCATGATGCGCACACCGGAGCTTATGGAACTGGCAGAAAAATGGGACATAAAGTTTATCACCATTAAGGATCTGCAGAATTACCGCAAATGTCACGAAAGACTGGTTGAACAGATGGCAGAGGTAAAAATGCCTACAAAATACGGAGATTTCAAGGCATTCGGTTTTGTTAACAAGCTTAACGGAGAACATCATGTTGCCCTTGTAAAGGGAGATATAGGTGACGGAAAGGACGTTCTGTGTCGAGTTCACTCTGAGTGTCTGACAGGAGACACTTTCGGCTCACTTCGCTGTGACTGCGGACAGCAGTTTGCATCAGCAATGACCCAGATAGAAAAAGAAGGAAGAGGTATTCTGCTTTATATGCGTCAGGAGGGCAGAGGAATCGGCCTGATAAATAAGCTGAGAGCCTATGAACTTCAGGAACAGGGCATGGATACACTGGATGCTAACATTGCCCTTGGTTTTGCGGCGGATCAGAGAGAGTATTATATCGGAGCACAGATTCTGAGAGAGCTTGGCGTAAAGAGCATGAGACTTTTGACAAACAATCCTGACAAGGTGTATCAGCTTGGCGAATTCGGAATAGAAATAAAGGAGCGTGTACCTATTCAGATGGATGCCACAGTTCACGACCTGTTCTACCTGAAAACAAAACAAAATCGTATGGGACACATTTTAAAATACTAACTGAAAGGAAGGAAAAAATCATGAAAACATTTGAAGGAAAACTGGTATCTAAGGAGATTAAAATCGGAATCGTTGTCGCAAGATTTAATGAGTTTATCACATCCAAGCTTCTGGGCGGTGCCATGGACGGCCTGCTTCGTCACGACGTGAAGGAAGAAGATATCGATGTTGCATGGGTACCCGGCGCTTTTGAGATTCCACTTATTGCATCAAAGATGGCAAAGAGCGGAAAATATGACGCAATCATATGCCTGGGAGCAGTTATCCGCGGTGCTACAAGTCACTATGACTATGTGTGCAGCGAGGTTTCCAAAGGTATTGCCTCAGTATCTCTGGAAAGCGGAGTTCCTGTAATGTTTGGAGTAGTAACTACAGACAACATCGAACAGGCAATTGAACGTGCAGGTACAAAAGCAGGAAACAAGGGATACGACTGTGCTATAGGCGCTATCGAAATGATTAATCTTATCCGCGAAATTGAAGCATAAACACCAAATTTATGGTAATCGTTTTCTTTTTTTTTCAACTGTGATAGAATAAGAAAAAATGCATAAGAAGCGGAGAAATGCAATGAATATTTGGTTTTACTTAATTATTGCAGGTCTTGTAACCTTTACAGACCTGACTGTTGCATACTTATTATTCAAAAGAAAAAAAACCGTTACGCGTAATATGTTTATCGCAGTACTGCTGGCTGCAGTTATGGAGGTAACGTATACAATAAGCGCAGTTACGGACAGCTATATGATAATGAAGGTGGCGCTGGCTGCTTTTTTCAGTACAGTGCCTGTTATGCTGTTTTTTCTTGAGCGATTCTTCGTTGACTATCTTCAGTTGAAAAATGATGATGTTAGAAGACATCGTCAGATGGTTCTGCTTGCAGCTATCTGCATAGATGTGGTCTTTCAGTTTCTGAACCCATACAATGAGATGGTTATGCAGTTTAAATATGAAGCCAACAGCATTGTAAAATGGGCATTTATGCCACAAGACCTGTATAAACTTCATCTGATTCTATGTTATATTGTCATAGGCGTGATCTGTTATAATTTGATTAAAAGGACTACCCAGACACCTTCCGTATATCGTTCCAAGTATTACGCATTAATTCTTGGACTGATAGTATGCGTAGCAGTTAACGGTGCCTGCATAATGGCTCAGACTCACGGCTCTCCTGATTATTCTCAGATTTCATACTCAATGCTCGCTTTGATATTGTACTGGGATATTTTTCACAACTCCCAGAAAACCATGCTTAATTCGGTTAGGAATGTCATACTGAACGAGCTGAAGCACCCGATCATACTCTTTGGAGAAGGCAATAAGATAGCAATCTGTAACGAGGCAATATCCTTCATGACAGACCCTTTGGGAAAGAATATCCAAAAGGCCCCATACAGGTCGGAGCTTACTATGGAGGAATTCCTGAAAAGATGGAATATGAATCCCGAACTGGCAGCAACTGAAGAGGATAATACCTATTTTCAGTGGAATTACCGGGGTGAAAATCATTCTGCGGTATACAGAGTTGACTTCAGTGCTATCAAAGATCGTAAAGACAATGTAATCGGACGAATGCTGGCTTTCACGGATATGTCTCTGGATATAGACCTGCTTACGGAATTTAACAGCAAAATCGCATTTGAACGATATTTCGCAAAGGACAAGGTTCTGGCATACAGAGAAACCGGAGCTGTGCCAAAAACCGATAGCGACAGGTATCCTATGGCCGTAGCAATCTGTGACATTAACGGATTGTCTCGTATAAATGCAAAATACGGCGAAGATGAAGGAGATAAGTGCATCAAATTCCTGGCTGATGCTATGAGAAGATTCATGCCGGAAGGCACTTATTTTGCCAGATTGCATGATGCTCATCTGCTGGCCGTTTCTGAACATACGACCAACAGGGAAATGCATGAGTATCTGAAAAAAATTGAGATAGAATGTCGAATAAACGGCTTGGAGAACCAGGGCTTTACTATTCAGAGTGCAGTTTGCATTGCAGATGAGAACGAACCGGATATTCCGGCAGCAACGGAATCTGCCGCATATACCCTGAAGTCGCTGAAACTGCTGGACAGAAGCTCGGCTCACTCCTCCCTGGTGGATTCCTTTGCTCAGACTCTTCTGGAAAGCGATGAGGGAACAGAGGCTCATGTAATTAGAACCCAGAAGCTTGGCGATATTCTGGGAAAGAGGCTGGATTTTACCGACAAACAGCTAAGTGACTTATCTCTCTTGTGCCTGCTTCACGACATAGGAAAGCTGGGAATTCCTCTGGAGATTCTCAACAAGCCGGGCAAGCTTACCAGAGAAGAGTGGGCTTTGATGAAATCTCATACTCATAAAGGATATCGAATTGCCATGGCATCACCGGAACTGCGAGGAATTGCCGAATACATTCTTCATCATCACGAGCGATGGGACGGAAAAGGTTATCCGGACGGAATTTCCATGGAGAGCATACCTCTTCTATCCAGAGTAATCGCAATTCTGGACGCTTACGACGCAATGGTCAATGACAGGCCATACCACAGGGCTGTATCAAAGGCCCAGGCAAAGGCAGAGCTTAAGAGATGTGCAGGAACCCAGTTTGACCCATTCCTGGTAGCGGAATTCGTGCTTATGCTGGATGAAACAGAGACGGATTGTCAGGATACATCCGGAGCAGATGAAGATTTGGCTATAGATCAGGCAGATGCAGTTCAGTTGGAATTCGGTATCAAAGACGCCGATCAGCTGAAGTCGGAAAACGATGATGTGGTAGCTCGTATATGCTTCTCAGAATACAAGCTGGATTCTGAAGAGCGAATTATTGAAATAGATGATGCTTTTACCGAACTGACCGGTTATACGTGGGAGGATTTGAGCACATACAACCTGACACAGTGGGATCTGATTCCGAAAGAAGACCTGGAAAGATACAGAGGCGTTACCTCCAAGTGCATTGAATCAGAGGGAAGAGCATATCTTGAGCACAGATTAAGACGCAAGGATGGCTCAGGAAGGAACATTTTCTGCATCGGAAGCAGAAAATATGATGTAGTAGGCAAAAGGGAATACAGTTCGATACTGATTTTCGATGCTGACAACACGCTGGCTGCTAAGGCCATACGTGAGGAGGAACGGGAAATCGCAAGAAGAAGCATGAAGACCTGGGAGAACATTATCCGTAAGGATTCACTGACTGGAATTCTGAACCATGAAGCCTTCGTTAACGATTTTGAGTCAGCACTGATGAAGAACGACGGTATGCTGTGCATGCTGATTATGGATATTGACTACTTCAAGGAGTATAACGATACCTTCGGACATGTAGACGGAGACGTTTTGCTCAGAATCGTAGCTAAGACTTTGCAGAACAATATGAAGGAAAATGACTTTACGGGAAGATTGGGCGGAGATGAGTTTGCAGCCGTTGTTTCAGTGAAGGCAGCATCTGAAGAGGATGCGGAAAAGCAGTTACGCAGCAGAGTTGAGGAAATATTCAATGCCCTGATGACTCAGGTATCATCAATTCCGAAAAGCGCTACAGTTTCAATCGGTGCAACAATTATACGGTCTGATGAGCATCACTTCAGAAGAATTTATCAGGCGGCAGACATGGCTCTGTACAAGTCAAAGGAAAAAGGAAGAAAGTGTTTCACTATTAACAGACTGTAAAGCCGATGAAACAACCGGAGGGAACTTTAATACTGTGCAGTGAAAAAGTTTTTTGAAAAAAGGTATTGACTTATGAAAAAAACAGGTGTAACATACCGTTAAACCGATGAGAAAGGGTAAGTAAGTTATACTAACTTCCTTCACAGAGAGTCGCAGATGGTGAGATTGCGGCAGCAAGCGTATGACCGAATGGCCTTTTGAGGGCAAACCGAAAGCAGTTAGTCAGTAGGGGCGACGGAGCAGGAACTTCGTAATCAACTCCGGCATATGATAGTATGCGCTAAGAGGTCAGAAATGACAAGCCGGGTGGCACCGCAGGAAGATTATATCCTGTCCCAGCATTTAGTATGCAGGGACAGGTTTTTTATTTTCATAAAACCTCTGGCATACTGAAAAACTATCAAAATTTTTAAAAAAAGAGGAGAAAAGGAAATGAAAAAGACAATGAAAATGACAAAGAAACTGGTAACACTTATTCTGGCAATTGCAATGGTATTTGCAATGACTGCATGTGGCTCGGGAAACGAGACATCAGAGGGAACAACTTACAAAGTTGGTATATGTAACTACGTAGATGACGCATCCCTTAATCAGATTGTTGAAAACATCGAAAACCAGCTTAAGGTTGTAGGAGAAGCTGAGGGCGTAACCTTTGATGTAAAAGTTCAGAACTGCAACGCAGATCAGAATGTTATGGAACAGATCATATCCGAATTTATCGGAGATTCCGTAGACCTGATGGTAGGAGTTGCAACACCGGTTGCAATGAATATGCAGGCGGCAACAGAAGAAAACCAGATTCCGGTTGTTTTCGCCGCAGTAAGCGATCCGTTATCAGTAGGTCTGGTAGATTCTCTGGAAGCTCCCGGAGCAAATATTACAGGAACATCTGACTACCTGGACACAGAGTCAATCTTCAACCTGATTCTGGCTCAGAATCCTGACATCAAGAAAATCGGCCTTCTTTACGATAAAGGACAGGATTCATCAGCAACACCTATTAAGGCTGCTAAGGAGTTCCTGAAATCAAAGAATATCGAAGTAGTAGAAGCTACAGGAACAACAGTTGACGAAGTACAGCTGGCAGCGGCAGCATTAGTGGACAAGAAGGTTGAAGCAGTATTTACACCGACAGATAACACAATTATGACTGCAGAATACTCAATCTACGAAACCTTTAACGACGCAAAGATTCCTCACTATACAGGTGCTGATTCATTTGCTCTGAACGGTGCATTCCTTGGATACGGTGTTGACTACGCTAACCTGGGAGTTAAAACAGCAGACATGATCGCAGATATTCTTATCAATGGATCAAAGCCTGCAGAGACACCTGTACTTACATTTGACAACGGTACTGCAACAATCAACACAGAAACTTGCGAAGCTATCGGTCTTGACTATGATGAAGTGGCAAAACTGTTTGAGCCATTCTGCACTAAGGTACAGTCAATCAAGACAGCTGAAAGCTTTGATGAACTTGAAGAGTAAGACTTAGAGAATACGATTTAGAGAAACAGGAGATTTTATTATGGCATTCGATTCATTGTTAGGATTAGGCCAGACGGCCCTGGAGCTGGGACTGATCAGCGGACTGACAGTTCTGGCCCTGTTCCTCAGCTATATAATGTTAAACGTTTGTGACTTATCAACCGATGGCTGCTTCACACTTGGAGCAGCTGTTGGTGCTGTTGTGGCAATTAGCGGTCATCCATTCCTGGCAATAATAGCTGCCATGGGAGCAGGCATGACATCAGGCTTTGTTACGGCTTTGTTACAGACCAAGATGGGAATTAACAGTCTGCTTGCAGGTATTATCGTGAATACCGGCTTGTATTCCATAAACATATGGGTAATGGGTAATTCCTCATTGCTTAATATGAATAAGACGGAAACCGTTTTTACTATGATGAAGAGCCTGCTGAAGGATACACCATTTTCCGGTCAGTACAAGCTTGTAATCGCTTTGATCGCTGTAATCCTGGTTATTACGGTGCTTTCACTGTTTATGAGAACCAAGCTGGGCCTTGCCATAAGAGCTACAGGAGATAACCCTGATATGGTGAAATCATCTTCAATAAATCCTGCATTTACAACTATCGTCGGTCTGAGTGTGGCAAACGCATTTACGGGGCTTTCCGGATGTCTGCTGGCTCAGTCACAGAAATCGGTTAACATAGATATCGGTACGGGTATGGTAACAGTTGCACTGGCATCATTGCTTATCGGCGGAATCTTCATTTCCCGTGGCAGTATACCGAAACGTGCAGTGGGTGTTGTAATCGGAGCAATCGTTTTCCGTATTGTTTACACCATCGCCTTACGCCTGAACATGCCGGCATTCATGCTGAAGCTGGTATCTTCGATTATAGTAATAATCGCAATCTCAGCTCCATACCTTAAGAGTCAGTGGCCGATGATCAAGAGAAGGAGGGCAGCAAGATGCTTAAAATAATTGATATTTCCAAGACATTTAATCCGGGAACCATCAATGCGAAGACTGCAATAAGCCATCTTTCTTTAGATGTTGCCAAAGGAGATTTTATTACAATCATAGGCGCAAACGGTGCAGGAAAATCCACATTGTTTAATGCCATCGCAGGTAGCTTTTATACCGATGAAGGCAGAATCCTGCTGGAGGGTAAGGATGTTACCCTGGTTTCAGAGCACAAACGCGCCAAATATATAGGAAGGCTTTTTCAGGATCCTATGAAGGGCAGTGCACCGGGCATGAGTATAGAAGAAAACATGTCTCTTGCCGCAGGTAAGGGAGGTTGGCTTTCCCATGTATCAAAGGCGGACAAAGCTGAATTCAGAGAAAGACTGGCTCTCCTTGAAATGGGGCTGGAGAACAGAATGCAGCAGCCTGTAGGACTGCTGTCAGGAGGGCAGCGCCAGGCATTGACTTTGATGATGGCTACATACAACCCGCCAAAGCTGCTTCTTCTGGATGAGCATACGGCGGCACTGGATCCGGGAACAGCCGAAAAGGTAATCAATCTGACGAAACAGATTGTTGAGGAAAACCATCTGACCTGCCTGATGATTACCCACAATATGCAATCAGCCCTGGAACTTGGAAACAGAACTATAATGATGAATTCCGGTAATATCATTCTCGATGTTAAAGGGGAAGAAAGAGACAGGCTACAGGTATCCGACCTGCTGGAGAAGTTTAAAACTGCTGCCGGCAAGGAACTGGACAACGACAGAATGCTGCTGGTATAATAATTTAAAACATTAATCTATTTTTAATGAAAACCACCTTTTTCCTTAATTTTCCGGTAGTATTATGTAACTACAGTAAAGGAAAACAAAGAAAACAAGAAAGGAAAGGTAAAAAGATGGAGATTTTAGAAAAGGTTGAAAAAATCAGAGAAAAAACAGGAGTAAGCTACGAAGAAGCTAAGAATGCATTGGAAGCATCCAACGGAGACATTCTGGATGCAATCGTACTTCTGGAAAATCAGGGAAAGATCAGCAAACCTGAGATGCAGGTTTACACAACAGGCAGACAGGATTCAAGTGAAGAATTCAAAGAAGCTGCAAAAGAAGATAAGAAGAACAGTGAAAAAAAGCACAATGGTGTAATCAAGAGCTTTATTTCATGGTGTGGCAAGATGATCAAGAAGGGCTGTGAGAACTTCTTCATCATTTCAAAAGACGGTGATCATATAGGAACTATTCCGGTTCTTGTACTGGTATTACTTCTGTTATGTGCATTCTGGGTAGTAGTACCGCTGATGATTGTTGGTCTGTTCTTCGGTTTCAGATACTCTTTCCAGGGTGAGATTACCAAAGCAGTCGACGTAAACACAGCTTGTGAGAAAGCAGCTGAAGCCTGCGAAACTGTAAAAAACGAATTTACTAAGAAGAGCGAATAAAGGAGTTACTCGTGGCAGTAAAGATTTTATTGATTGAGGATGAAGAGAAAATAGCAAGATTTACAGAGCTGGAACTGGTACATGAAGGCTATGAGGTTGAAAAAGCCTTTGACGGGAGAACCGGACTGGACCGGGCAGAAAGTGGGGACTTTGATCTGATACTACTGGATATCATGCTCCCTGAGCTAAGCGGACTGGAGGTGCTGCGCCGTCTCCGCAGAACCAGCGATGTTCCTGTAATCATGTTAACGGCGAGAGATGCGGTAATGGATAAGGTGTCCGGACTTGATGCAGGTGCCGACGACTATATTACCAAGCCTTTCGCAATAGAAGAGCTTCTGGCAAGAATCCGCGTTATCTTCAAGAAAAGAAATAAGGATGAGCGTGAGACTCACATACTGGAAGCAAAAGGGGTTGTTATGGATCTGGATCGCCACGAGGTTACATGCAGGGGAGAAATCATCCAGCTTAACCACCGGGAATACGAGCTGGTTAAGACTTTGATGGAAAACAAAAACTACGTTATGAATCGTGAGCAGCTGATGAACGATGTATGCGGATACAATTATGTGGGCGAAAGCAACGTCATAGATGTTTATGTAAGATACATACGAGCAAAGATTGACGATCACTTTAAGATGAAATTCATTACAACTGTACGTGGTGTAGGTTATGCAATCAAAGACGAATAATACACAAAACAGCGAGCGCAATGTGAAGATGACTTCCATTGCGCGTAAAATTAATATGGAGTACTGGCTCAAGCAGTTTTCAAATTTTCTGGTTCTGGACATGGTGCTTGTTGTGCTGGTGGCAATAGGCTTCTTTCTCTGGAGAGAGGGCATGGTGCCTGAGGGTGATACGGTTGCAGAACGTTTTTTCAGGGGACATAGCGTCCAGAGCCTGGAGTATGTTATCACCACAGTCAAAGGTATTACACTGACTTACCGGCCGGCTCTGCTTATTCCGTTGTTTAAGATGCCTGCAATAGTGCTGCTTATTGTGGAAGGTCTGATGCTGTTAGGTGAGCTGACAGGTGCAGGCAGAGTAAGGCATCATATGAAGCCTCTGTACGAAATAGCTATCAAAATGGATGAGGTAGCGAGAGCTCCTTTTTCATTAGAGAAAATGGAAAACATTCAGCAGGCAATTTCCAGCGTAAACACAGATATGCCTGATGCCAGGGTAAAAACAGGTGACAAGGATCTGAGAAGCCTGGAAATCGCCATAAACAATCTAATTGACCGTATGCGTGAAAGCCACAAGCAGCAGGAGCGCTTTGTTTCTGATGCCTCCCATGAACTGCGCACGCCAATAGCAGTGATACAGGGGTATGTCAACATGCTGGATCGCTGGGGTAAAACGGATGAGCAGATATTGGACGAGTCCATAGAGGCTTTGAAAAACGAGTCTGAGCACATGAAAAACCTGGTGGAGCAGCTTTTGTTCCTGGCCCGCGGTGACAGCGGAAGGAATACGCTGCAGTTTGAAGACTTTGATCTGACCGAGATAGCAAAAGATGTGTACGATGAATCGGTAATGATAGATGAGGAGCATCGCTATGAGCTTCAGGCAGATGAGCCTGTTATTATTCATGGGGATATGGCCATGATCAAGCAGTCCATGAGAATTATGATTCAGAATGCATCAAAGTATTCAAACAAGGGTGACACGATTATTATCGGAAGCAGATATGCAGATGGTTGTCCGGCGTATATAGTGCAGGATGAAGGCATTGGAATGGGGCAATCCGAGGTTGTCCACGTGTTTGAAAGATTCTACCGTTCCGACGGTGCCAGAAACAGTGCTGAGGGGGGAACCGGTCTGGGACTTTCTATAGCAAAGTGGATAATTGATGCTCACAAAGGGGAAATAGAGATTCTGTCAAGGCCTGAGTTCGGCACCAGATTTACAGTGAAATTTCAGAAGTAAAGACCTATTATGCTGATTTAGGGGAAATAGAAGGGGTTATTGCGCTGAAACAGCAGTGTTCATTTTGGGATAACCGGGTTATTATATAATTACAAAAGGGGATAGAATAGATAATTGCATAAAAAACTTTCTTCCGGGGTTTCTTCGGCACATGCCGAGAAGCCCTTTTTGCATGGAAGATGGCTTTTTAGCCTGTTTCGTGTTATTATGAAAGAAGTCCGATGGATTCACGCTGTGGCATCTGTCGGATAAGGACATTTAAGAAGGGACTGATTACATGCCATTTCAGATAGTCAGAAACGACATTACGAATATGAGGGTTGATGCTATAGTAAACACAGCCAATCCCCTGCCTGTTATCGGCTCAGGAGTAGACAGCCGAATCCATAGAAAAGCCGGTCCAGAGTTACTGGAGGCGAGAAAGAAGATCGGAATGCTTTCTGTAGGAGATGCAGCGGTTACACCGGGATTTAATCTACCTGCAAAATATGTGATACATACTTCAGGACCTATGTGGAAGGGTGGAAACTTTGATGAAGAGAAGAAACTGAGACAGTGCTATGATTCCGCACTGCAGCTGGCACAAAAATACAACTGTGAAACTGTCGCTTTCCCGTTGATTTCAGCAGGTAATTACGGTTTCCCAAAGGATAAGGCCATGGAAATTGCCATGGCAGCTTTTAACAGCTTTCTTCTGAAAAGTGACATAGAGCTGTACCTTGTGGTTTTTGATAAAGAGGCCCTTAGCCTGTCGGAAAAACTGGTGCAGTCAGTAGCAAGCTATATCGATGACAACTATGCTGCGGAGTATAAAAACTACGCGTTTGAGGAAACCTGTGTGGGACGGAGCGTAAGGAGATCAGAAATTCAGGAGCCTTCCGTCTTGCCAAACAGGATTAACCGCTCCCTGGCCGACCTGGTTAAAGATGTGGACGACAGCTTTAGTGAGCATCTGATAAAACTGATTGCACGAAAAGGTTTGACCGACCCACAGCTTTACAAAAAAGCAAACATCAGTCGCAAGCTGTTTAACAAAATCATCAACAATCCGAGTTATCAGCCATCAAAGAAAACAGCCATTGCTCTGGCTATGGGTCTGGAACTGAATCTGGATGAAACCCG
>JAQXLM010000016.1 GCA_029012125.1 Eubacteriaceae bacterium
GGCATGAAAGACTCGGCAGCGGCGGTGTCGCAGATACATTGCTTGACCGTATAACCTCAAACGGCTATGAGATCAACATTGATGGTGAAGTGTCCATGAGACGTCGTCACAGAAGGATTTAGTTTTCAAAGTATTTGAATCAGCAGAGCTGCCCACCATAGGGTGGCTCTCTGATCCGGAGTGCTGGCTCTCAATAACGGAACTAGTGGCTCTATTTCATCATATTGGGTGGCTCCGCCACCTCGGAATATTCAGTAACAAGTATAAAAAAATTCATTTCTATGAAAAAACGAGATGAATTAGTGCCTGTTCTTTTTAGCGATTGTAGAATTTCGGTTGGTGTGAATGAATGGCCTAAGAGACAAACATTTATTGATGTTGAAGAACTTTCAATATCAAGTATCAAGTACGCATTAGGTGATTCTTCAAAAGTATCAGTATCACCAGATGATGGACACGCAGTGTTTGAAGTTTTAGATAATGGATTATGTATATCGACTGGATTGACGGTAATTCTTGGAAAGCGTTCGAGCGGTAAGTCTTATACTCTTGACTGCATAAATGAGCAATTTGAAAATGCAAAATATATTAAACAGTTCGACTTACTCTCAACAGATAATCTTTCAGATCAGAGACAATTTGAGCAAACTCTGCGTACACAGGGAGACTCGGTTGCAGAAACTTTTTTAGCACCTTTTAAACTCGTTGTAGAGGATGTGAAAGGGATAGAACTTTTTCAAGATGAACAAGATGTAGAGAAGTATCTTACGGCGTTAAAGAAAGCTGCTTCAGAAGCAGAGCGAAGAGATGTTTTTGCAAAATGCAGTTTATTTCAGGAATCAATGTTCAGTCTAAAAGATTTAACGTCTTTGGAAGATCTTATCAATGCTGTTGATATTTTGCTGCATAATACTGAATACCGTGATATTGTGAGTAGATATCTACATAGAAACATGTTATTCAAATTGGCTATTGACCTAAGAGAGCACTATATTCAAGAACGAGGAAGAATACTGCTTATGCAGTACACTAATGATATTGTAGATAGTATACAGAGAGAGTTACAAGTTCGGTCATCTAATACACCTATTCCAGAAATAGATTTTTATAATATTTTACTGAATCGAGAGAAGGTGAAAAAATTTGTTGATATTGCCAAGCAGGTTAAGAAAAAACGTATTATTAAAATGAATAATCTATATATCTATAGAATTGTAACTAAGGCAGAACCGTTTAAAGGAGCACAAACACTACAACGAATCATTAAATCTAAAATGGTTTTTTCAGACGCATTTAGCAAATATGATGATGAATATGAATATCTTCAAATGCTAAAAAAGAAAGAGGATTTGCCATCATCGGAGTATTATAAATTTTTTGCACATATCACGCATGAGGTGTTGAACAAGTATGGTACTCCTGCATCTGGAGGTGAACGATCTGAATATAATTTGCTACAGCAATTAAATAATGCATCGAGGTGTGATATTCTTCTTCTGGATGAACCAGAATCTTCCTTTGATAATATTTTCTTAAAAGATGGAGTGAATATACTTCTTAGAGAATTATCCCAGAACATCCCAGTGGTTATTGCAACGCATAATAATACAATAGGGGCATCGCTTCATCCAGATTATTTAATCTATACAGATAAGGAAATCAAAAATGATGGAGAGATTAAATATCATTTGTATTATGGATATCCTTCGAGCAAGACCTTAACGGATTTGGAAGGCAATTCGATTAGTAGTAAGGATGTGATGTTGGATTGCCTTGAAGCAGGCGAAATAGCTTATAACGATAGGAGACACTCGTATGAAATACTTAATAATTGAAAATGGATGTGGATATTATTGTTTGGATGGATGTAATACATCAAAAAAATCGCTTGATAAGATTACTAAAGAAGATCTTTTGACATTAGTTGAACTCTGTGTTGAGGAAGAAGATTTTGAAATGGATACGTATGATTCATCATTAGTAAAAAATGCTGCTCATCAAATAATATATAAAAACATTTTTCAAAAGCTTGAAGATATAATACAGCGAAGAGTTAGTTTTGCTGATGAAAAGAATTCATTATATCGTAAAGCTATTGAAAAGTATTCTTCAGAAATTGATGAACAGAATACGGACAATGAATAAAGCGATATTTTTTGAGGTATCTTTTGTGATGTAAATACACTGTGTAGCTATGTATGCATAAGGTTTTTCCATAAAAAATATGGCGGAGAATTCTTATGTATTGGAATCTGTGAAGATTTTAATAATCGATGAGCAAATAGGGGAAATATAATGAATTTTGTTTCTGAGATAAAAAAATAAGTACAGATAAGCTAATTTATGCATTCTCAAAAATATCTACGAAGATGTTTAAAAACAATCAGTATGTGAGCAATGTAGAAATACATGTTATGCGTTATGGGAAACGCAAAAAACAGATTGTAAAATTAGCAGCATGGGATATTCCTAGTATCGCATTTCTTGCGGTAAAAGAGAGTAACGATTATCGATATGCTGATAAAGTTGCTTCTTTAGGACAACTTGTTGCTTTATATCGGAAATATGAAAATGAGCATTCATCAGCGGTAAGTATTGAAAATGCTGAAGGCGATGATGTTTTTCGAGTTGTATTAGGAATGACCGCGGAACAATTCAAATATCAAAATTTATATCAGATATTTGAGAAATTTAATAGAGATTATTATTTGCTTTTGGCGGCGAAAGATTTTGACCATAGAAGTGAAATAGATACCAATGCAATTGTAACAGAAGTTTTTGGCTATTCAGCAGATGATTATGTCACAATACTTATAACAGTGTTTTATCTTTGTGAGCAACATCCGAATCCATTACATTTTATAGACAATCTACATTGTAGACAAGAAAATCTGAAGAATCCTGTGCTTATTGCACCATCATTCCAGAAAAGTGGTACCGTTGATTCCTGTAGAATGGTACCGGTAGGAAGCATACATCTGCTTGGTGATTATACCTTGGTCACAAATCAGGTAAAGGCTGCTTCGCATCGCATGGCGACAAGGCCTTGACCTGCTCCGTGACCAAGCTGATCCTTCGGTAGCAGATGTATAAGGTGATGATATGCAATGCGGTACCACGAAACAGGAATGCCGGTATCCTGCTTCACGGAACTGCGGTTTTCTCGCTCAGGATTATTCACTCCTTGATTCAGATGTTTCAATCAGCTGCAAATATAACGCCAGCATTTTTACCTCTTACTATGCTAAATGATATCAGTCGTGAACCAACTTCTTCTTTAAGAAATTATATCAAACAATAATTAAAAGATTATTGATTGAGCAGACAAAAGGCTCCTTTGCTGTATATTGAAGTTGCCTTCAATATACTTAAACAAAGGAGCGTCTGTTTTGTGGACAGATTTAAAATGTTTTTCTCATCATACTATTTTATGCAGAACAGTATCGTATACTGCGAGCTTCGAACTCTGCCCTCTTCAATCGCCTCTTCTGCGGCTTCAGGACCGTACCCCGAGAATTCGCCGGAGCTCGAGCCATTAATGACGAGAAAGCTGGTTTTGCCCGAAGCCTCGACAGTCTCCGCCT
Organism: Eubacteriaceae bacterium; assembly: GCA_029012125.1. Taxonomy (GTDB): domain Bacteria; phylum Bacillota; class Clostridia; order Peptostreptococcales; family Anaerovoracaceae; genus Senimuribacter. The sequence continues at coordinate 3,585 of JAQXLM010000016.1, forward strand.
CGCCGAGATTTGACCAGCCGTAGCCATTAATCTCGTCGTCAATTCCGAAGCTTACATCGGACATCGAGACAATCGCGCCTCCCTGCTCGACGCCGACGGAGAAATCCTTCATTTTCTTGGCGACTTCAATGGCGATTCTACCGGATTGGGCGCTCTCAGAGTCGACAATGAGAGGAGGAATCTCAATATCCTTGAGCAGACGGCTTCCTTTGTACACCTCGCAGTGCAGCTTGGCGCCTTGGCAGTCGTCAGTGAGCTTGTATTCGTACAGGTACAGCTCGGAATTGCCGACCGCCGAGAGGAGGTTCGAGATGCCGCTTCTGCCCTCAGGCGCGCCACCGTATGGGCGTATGTAATTCCTGTCGAAATACCCCTGCGAATGGAGAACTGCGAT
>JAQXLM010000017.1 GCA_029012125.1 Eubacteriaceae bacterium
ATTTCAATAGATTCCTTACCCCCTCTGCCATAATTCTCATGAGTAAGTATTCCGGTTCGCTCTTCAGATCCGATATAATAATCTTCCGCACTTACAGGATTTCCATCTGCATCTACTGTATCTTCAAAGTCCCAGACAATAGTTGGAAGCTTCCCTACGATTACAGTTATTTCACCGTACACTGATTCATCATATGCCGATTTTACAGTTACTGTGCCTGTAACGCTGTTTCCGTCTGATGACTTGAAAACATTGCCTGTAAATGAACCCATTGATTCATCAGAAACTTCCCATACTAAGTCTCCGTCATTGTAATGCATGTCTCTTTCCTGGCTTCTTACCACCAATCCCAAATCCGACTCTTCATCAAAGCCTAAACTGATTTCTTCATTGGCAAAGTAAACCTTATCAGGCACTGCAACTTCTATGGATGTCTGTCCGACAACCTTATCTCCCTGCATCATATTAACAGTTACAACACCGGTTTTGTCGTTAGCCTTAAACTCACCTGTAGCTTCATCGATAGTGCCAAGGTCCATACTGTCATCTGCCAGCGCATACCGTGTTCCTTTCGGAATTTCTACAGGGAAACCTGCAGTATCTACACCTACAGCATCAAAATTAACTTCTGAATTAGGAGTGTATACCTCATTATTTGGAGTCAGCTGCACATGGTCAAATATTCCCGTTGCCACGGCATTAGACACGATTAGTATACTCGAGCTTACTTCTCTTTCTGCCCCGTCATTAGGGGAGTTGCGGACTTCCAGTTTAGTGGTTCCCTCAGGACGAGCTGCCCATGTGGATGAACCGCCGCCATCCAGTGCAAGAGCATATTCACAGCCTGCTGCCGCAAACATTTCAGCCATTTCCTTATATGTACGTCCACAGGAAACCGGCGGTCTCTTTCCATATGTAACGAAAGTTACAATGGTACCATCCGCTTTATATCCGATAGCGGTACGGCTGTATTTCAGTGCACCATATTCTGTGCTTTCCTCTACAACCTGTCCGTCGCGAACCAGAACCTGATCTCCTCCTACAGCCATCTCGAGATCGCTTACATCCTCATTATTTCTGATAACAGGTGTTCCGTCCTTCTTGATACCGAAGTAGTACCTTCCGTTGACTGCATGCTTCTTCTCTCCCTCCATGACAAGTGCACCCATAGGCTCACCCGTTGCCATGTTGAAAAAGTCCGCATTGATGGCGCCGACAACAGTCTCGCCCGGATGGTTCTTCTCGTATGCTGCGGCCTGTTTGGTCGTTCTGGTAAGTGACCAGCTGTCCGCATCATCATTACCGTATCCCGCAACAAGCTTAATGTTTTCATCAGGTTTAATTTCACAGAGATAGTCTATCTTCTGATCATCGCCTGTTGATACATTTGTAATTACCTCATGTTCTGTTACTCCTGAGGAGATTGCAGTTATGGTATCCTTAATAAGTGCTTCGTTTTCAGCTAATCCGCTCCACTGACCTGTGGCAGCACTTGCGGGTACCACTGACACGAAGATCATGCACATGGCAGTCATAACTGCCACAATAGATTTCAGGGAATACCTTTTGCATTTCATTTTGTTCGTTTTCATGCTATACCTCTCTTGAATGTCTTTCCTTTAGAAAAAAATATGAAACATGCAATTTATCACTACCTGGTAGTGATACGTATGGTAACCTAATCATAACACAATTATAACAGTATGTCCACTTATCCGACACATATATGTCACACAAAAGCGCTAAGCACACAAAAAACCCGGAACTGCTCAACGAGTAGTTCCGGGCCCGGTTTTCATGCTATATTATATTATTTACCGCAGTTCTGCTTAGCAGTTTCGCAAAGCTGAGCAAATCCTGCTGCATCGTAGATAGCCATTTCTGAAAGCATCTTTCTGTTAATTTCGATTCCACTCTTCTTTAGACCATCCATAAGTCTGCTGTAAGACATTCCGTTCATTCTTGCAGCTGCATTGATTCTTGCAATCCACATCTGTCTGTACTGTCTCTTCTTCAGCTTTCTTCCGATGTAAGCTGATCTTAATCCTCTCATTACAGCCGGCTTAGCTGCTCTGTATACTTTGCTCTTTGCTCCGTAGTAACCTCTAGCCTGCTTTAATACTTTTTTATGTCTCTTGTGCGCATTAACGCCTTTCTTTACTCTTGCCATATTTCTCTACCTCCTATATTATTTAGCCATTGATCTTAACATTCTCTTAGTGTCTGCACTTGTTAATATTGTGGACTTTCTTAATCCCATCTTTCTCTTAGGGGTTTTCTTTGTAAGAATATGGCTCTTATATGCCTTGTTTCTCTTAACTTTACCGGATCCAGTTAATTTAAGTCTTTTGCATGCTCCTCTATGGGACTTCATCTTATTTTTTGCCATGATGATTTTTCCTCCTATTTTAAAAAAAAATTTACTTATCAGATTTTGGTGCTAAAAACATTGTCAGGCTTCTGCCCTCGAATGTAGGTTTTTTGTCGAGAACACTTACATCGCTGCATGCTTCAGCAAATTTTTCCATAACCTCGCGTCCTCTTGCAGTATAATCCTTCTCTCTTCCTCTGAATCTAAGGCTTACCTTAACCTTATCTCCGTCCTGAAGGAATTTGCAAGCGGTCTTTGCCTTTACCTGAATGTCATGGTCTTCAATAAATGTGCTGAGTCTGATTTCTTTAACCTGAATTGTCTTCTGCTTTTTCTTGGCTTCCTTTTCTCTCTTCTGCAGTTCGTATCTGTACTTACCGTAGTCAAGAATCTTGCAAACCGGTGGATTTGCATTAGGTGAAACGTTTACAAGATCAAGCTTCTTTTCTTCTGCTAAATCCAATGCTTCATCTCTGCTCATAATTCCCAGCATCTGACCATTCTCATCGATTACTCGCAGCTCTTTGTCACGAATTTCTTCGTTAATCTTATTCTCCTTGCTAATTGCTAGCACCTCCCTAAATAACTAAAAAAAGCGGGTAAATTACCCGCTTCAAAACACGCAAAATGCGCTAGTTTCAAACTATTAACCCATCAAAGCTCAATTACCGGTGGGTGAGAAGCGGATAACTTCTTCTTCATTACCGAAATAATATACCATGTACACGTTGAAATGTCAAGGATTTATTATTATTTTTTATCAAAGATATTTGTCCAGAATATCTTTGCATCCAAAGTGAATTTCAGAATATGGAGCCTGGATAAGAACAACTCCGGGGCCAACATTAACTTCAACCAGAACCGGTCCTGTTTCGCTAATCGCTATATCCCATCCTATATTGCCTTCCACCATTTCCAACTGACAGGCCTCATATACAAATTTTTTGATTTCCTCGAAATACGGAATCTCAAATCCTTTATACTTCAGTCCTGAATCAGGATGTCTTTCATAGTAATTTCCGATTAAATCAGCGCCGTTGGAGATTACAATTCCCGTATCCTTATCCACAACTACAGAGCAGCCTCCGCTGTGCAGGTTATCCACAACAGAGCTTCCTTGTCCGATACGAAATGCAACATATGCAATATCCACGTTCTTTTTGACTCCCTCAGGGGTTTCCTCTTTGGTTACTATAGTGACAACTCTCACCGTATTAACGGATGAGTTTCCGAATTCATTTATCTTATGGTGCTGTTTAATAAACTCTTCAACTACACCATCCGGCAATTTTGATAATTCCTCGTAAACAGCATGTACATCTCCATCTGCAAGGTTAAATGTCTTAATGTCAGCACCACCGATACCGTCTATGGGTTTGTATATTATTCTTGAGGAATCCTTGAATAATTCCATGAACTTGCTCTCGGAAATCTTGGTATTAACGCACCATGCCCTTCTAATAAAGCTATGGAAGTAGTAATTTGTCCAATATTTATTATTGCATATGGCAACAAAAATTGGATTCTTATTGTATTTTTTTGAAATCTTGGCTGTATACGACGTATTTGCCACACGGGACAAAGTTTCTTCAGGCCAGTTCCAAAGGTTGTAATTTACATATTCCTTATATTTGCATCCGGTTTCTTTCTTTATTTTCTTTAAGTGTGCCTCAGCATCTTCATATGAAAGTCCTGATTGCTCCATAACCCTTCTTACATATGGTTCACGTTTTGCCTTCTCAGCTTCTCTGAACTGTTGAAGTTTCTCAGGAATCTCTTCTGTTGGAAAACGCCAAAGCTTATATACGGCGTAAGTTCCGAAAAGAATTCCATATTTCTTCTTAACCTCTTCCATATGAGCAAGAGCCTGATCGTAGCTCCATCCCGAGTCTTTCATTACGGTAGCAATACGCTTTTCTCGTAACTGTCTTGTGCGTTCTGCTTTTTCAGAGTTAGCCATATTCTCCTTCTCCTTTGTCTTTACGTGAATATACTTTATATTATTATACAACATGAATAACAGAATGGCTATATGTTCTTTTTTCGAACAAGTGTTTACTTTTTGTTCGTATAATGATATAATTGGCTTACAGATGATAAGATACTACCATTGCAAAATAAAGGAGAACCTAATGAAAGATATAAACTCTCTTAAGGAACGCGAACAGCAGATTCTCAGATATATGATTAAGGAAATCCGTGAAAACGGCTATCCTCCTACTGTAAGAGAAATCTGCTCCGCCGTTGGAATTAAATCCACATCCACCGCCCATGGTGACATAAACAATCTCATCAAGGCAGGTTTTATTAAGAAGAATCCGGCTAAACCTCGTACTCTGGTTCTGGTAGATGACAGCCTTCTGGAATTGAGTAATTCACCTGCGCCTGAAGAAACACAGCCTCAGGTTAATCCTGCGGAAAGAGAGGATGTGGTAGACATTCCTGTCATCGGACGTGTTGCTGCAGGCGAGCCTATTCTATCCGAGCAGAATATTGAAGACACCTTCCCTGTACCTGCACGCTTTGTAAAGGGCAACACCTTTATGCTGCGGGTAAGAGGTGAAAGCATGATTAACGTGGGAATCATGGATGGAGATCTTATTCTTGTGGAAGAGCAGAACACCGCTCGCAACGGAGAAATTGTCGTGGCTATGGTTGACGGTTTTGAAACAGAAGCTACTGTCAAAACCTTCTACAGAGAGAACGATCACATAAGGCTGCAGCCGGAAAACGACACCATGAGTCCAATAATAGTGAAGGATGTTCGAATTGCAGGCAAGGTCAAGGGCGTATTCAGATATTTCAGCTAATGAAAAAGGCCCCTGTACGGGACCTGTCATATGATTAAATCTACTAAGCGCAACTATCTTAGGATATGTTGCGCTCTTCTTTTTTGAATCCGATTCAACCTAACCTATCAAGCCTGCAATAAAACTATAGGCCGGACAGATTATAATCGGCAGAAACAATGCCGGCATGTAATTCAGCACTTTCAGCTTTGCATCTAAAGTCAGATTAAATCCTATGGCAATAATCAGCAGCGAACCTACACATGTCATTTCATTTATTACAGCAAGAGACAGCCACGGCTCCACTAAACCTGCAAGCAGCACTATTCCTCCCTGAATTACAATGACAGGAATGGAAGCAAAGAGTACTCCGATGCCCATAGATGCGGCAAACATTATGCTTGATACACCATCCATAACGGATTTTGTCAGCAGCAGTGTATTGTCACCCTTCAACCCTGCATTCAGAGATCCTACCACCGTCATGGCACCTACACAAAACAGAAGACTTGAGGCAATAAAACCCTGAGCGAAGTTGCTTTTGCCGCCTCTGCTGTCAAGACGCTTTTCAACGCCATCTGCAAAGCTGTTAAACCTTTCCTCAATCTGAAGACCTTCTCCAAGCATTGCTCCGATTACCAGAGAAATAATCATTACAATAGTGTTTTCACCATCAAAAATTCCTCTGATTCCAATGTACATGGATATTAAACCCATCCCTCTCATTATAATATCTGACCATCCGTCGGGAATTGCTTTCTTGGCAAGCAAACCTATGGATGCTCCTACAATTACAGTAATGGCATTTATTATTACCGCTATCATTTGGTCTGTTCTCCTTTACAATTATCATTCCAAATTTACAATAATTTGCTCTTTTTGTCAAACTCATTCCATGTTATAATTTGAGATGTGTGTTTTAAACAATAACACGAGGAGGTAGTAATAATCATTGAATAATACGAATAAAACTGTCAGATCAACCTTATGCATTCTTATGTTTTTTGTCATATTCATACTCAGCACTGCCGTTGTTTCGGCTGCTGACAGCTATGCCACAATTAACGGACTGGATAGGTCAAGAATACATAGTTACTCATCAGATAGATATATAATAATCGACGGAATAGATGTTTCCGCATGGAATAATCTTAGTGCTGATGATTGGAAGACATTAAAACGTAAGGGAATAGACTTTGCCTTCATAAGGACAAGCGGATCCTATTACGGACCGAAGGATTTAAAGATGTTTTCCGATGATTCCTTTTACTCTCACTATAATAACGCCGTAAATGCAGGGATGATGGTAGGCGCATATCACTATTCCGCTGCCAACAATTCTACAAATGCCAGGCAGGAAGCAAAAAAAGTTCTTTCCGTTCTTGGAAACAGACAACTGGATCTGCCGATTGTCTTTGACTGTGAATGCACACAGAACAGATGCAGCACCCTTACGGGAGAGAGAAGAATCAAATATGCGAGAGCATTTAACAATTACATTAAAGAATACTCCAATCACACCGCAATGTACTATTCCTATCTTTACCTTATGAACTCAAGCAGTTTCCAGAAAAACAAGGCTATTCTGGAAGCAGAGATGCCGGTATGGATAGCACAGTATTACTATCAGAATACCTATAAAGGCAGCTATAATTTCTGGCAACATACAGAAAGTGGAAAGATTTCCGGTGTTTCAGGAAAGCTGGACTGCAACTTCTGGTACTTTGACAGATCCAGTGTGATTACTAACGGTAATGGAGCTGCCTGCACTGTGACCTGCAATTCAAGTTCAAAGAAGTACACGGGCGGACCGATTAAGCCGGGAGTTACCGTTACTGCCGCCAACGGAACAGTCCTGACAGAAGGCGTTGACTATAAAGTCAATTATGTAAAAAATGTTAAAGTCGGAACTGCTTATGCAATCGTAACAGGCTTAGGAAAATACTCGGGACAGGCTGCCGCACCTTTCAAAATTGTTAAGAGAAGTCTGGAAGATGCTGAGATAACAATCCCATACAACAACTACAAATACAGAGCAAAGGAAATTAAGCCTGCAGTTACGGTAACATACAAGGGAATTCTTCTAAAGGAAGGAACAGATTATACAGTTTCCTATTCCAACAATCTAAACGTTGGAACTGCAAAAGTCACAGTTACCGGCATAGGCAAATACAAAAGCTCTTTGACGAAAAGCTTCAATATTGTTCCGGTTGATCTGGACCCTGAAAAGATCAAAGTCGACAATGCTTATTATACCGGTAAAGAAATTACTCCAAAAATAACGACAGTATATCAGAAAGCTGATTACACAGTAACCTATTCCAACAACAAAAATCTGGGAACAGCTACCGCAACCTTTACAGGCACAGGCAACTGCAATGGCAATTCCTTCACCAAAACATTTAAAATCACTCTTGGAGAGCCGGAGACTCTTGCATTGTCTCTGTACGGACACGACGATATTAAAGTCTCCTGGAGTAAGGTGTCAGGTGCCGGCGGTTATTCTGTATACTACAAAAGATCTTCCTGGGACAATTACAGAACCTACGATAAATCTATTACCGACAGACGATACGTAAAGATTCCTAACCTGGTTGACGGAGAAAAGTATCTGGTTAAAGTAGTCCCTTACAGGATGGTAAACGGCAAGAAAGTCCTCGGAACTGCCAAGGTTAAATCTATATATACTTTGAAGAAGGTTTCTAAACCTGTGATAAAGAAATCCGGAACCAGGGTTAAGGTTTCATGGACCAATATAAAAGGGGAGACCGGATATCAGATATCAAAATCAACATCCAGATACAGGACAAATGTAGTGGCTACATACAAAACGTCTACAGGAACCTCCAAATACCTGAAAGCCACTAAAAACAGAAAGTACTACTATAAAGTAAGAGCATACGTTAAATACGGAACTCGAACAGTATATGGTCCTTGGTCAAATGTAACATCATTTACAAGACACTAAAATAAGAGAGGCGTCGCCCTAACGGATATCCGTTAATGCGACGCCTCTGGTTTTCATTAAGACTTAAATCTCTTCCATTCTTTACTGTACATGTCGTCAGCTTCTCCGCCCAGATTTATCAGGGCCTCACATCTGTTAACCAGTGTATCATCAGGGAAGATAACAGGTAATGATGTTTCATCATCTTCTTTAATATAATCATATACCGCCTTGTTAGGTATTGTATATGTCAGATAATCATAGTTTGTAATTGCCGTTTCCTTCTTAAGCATGAAGTTTATCCATGCCTCCCCACTGTTCTTGTTTCTCGCCGAGGCAGGAACTGCCCATGCATCGATAAACTGCTCGCTACCCTCTTCAGGTACGACAAATGCAAGGTCAGGATCCTCCTCCTGACTGTACAGAACCTCTCCACTCCAGATAGCAGCAATATCGACCGAGCCTCCCAAAATAAGGTCTCTTGCTGAGTCATTGGCGTATTTATATACCAGTGGCTTCTGTTTTATCAAATAGTCGGCCGCCTCTCTTACCTCATTTTCATCTTTGGAATTCAAGGAATAACCTTTGGCTTTAAGTGCAATTGCAAAGGTATCTCTTAGGCTATCCGGCATAACAATGCGCTGTTTGTACTTTTCCTTCCAAAGATCATTCCAGGAAGTAATCTCTCCTTCTTTGACTGTTTTTGTGTTGTACATGATTCCCAGTGTTCCCCATGTATGCGGCACTGAATATCTGTTGCCCTTATCAAAGCTTTCAGAGATTTCCATATACTTTTCCATCAGGTTATCGTAATTAGGGATATTATCTCTGTTCAGCTCTGCAAGAAGTCCTTCTTTAGCGAGCTTTTCTATCATGTAGTCTGACGCACAAATAACATCGTAATTGACCGATTCATTCTTTATAACCGGATACATCTCCTCATTGGTATCAAAGGTATCCATGACCACTTTGATTCCTGTTTCCTCCTCAAACTCGTTGATAAGCTCAGGATCAATGTAATCACCGAAGCAGTATACATGCACTTCATCATCTGTTTTGTTAGCTGTGATTCCGCTGGCGAAAAGTACTCCGCCAAGCAGTACAATAACCGCACAAGTAAGTACAGCTGAAAGAGCCTTCTTTGCCTTTGTCTTCTTTTCGCTATAGTTTTTACCGCCTTCATCTTCTGAACCACCTGAAATATTTGATGCCAGAAGAAGTATCAGAACAGTAACGAAAATCAAAGTTGACAGGGCAAAAAGGGTAGGTCTTATTCCAACCTTAACCTGGCTGTAAATAAGTGTGGAAATAGTATTGATTCCCGCACCTCGGGTAAAATGCGTGATTACAAAATCATCAACCGACATTGTGAAGGATAACAAAAATCCTGACACAATGCCCGGTCTGATTTCCGGAATAACAACCTTCATAAATGCATATAGAGGCGAGGCTCCCAAATCCAACGCTGCCTCATAGGTCTGTCCTGTCGTCTGCTTGAACTTGGGCATTACCGAAAGAATCACATACGGAAGGCAGAAAGTAATATGTGATAACAGCACGGTTCCTCTGTTAAGGGATATTCCGAATGCCAGAAAGGTCATCATCAGAGAAATACCTGTAACGATGTCTGCATTCAGCATAGGAATGTTAGTCAGTGCCATAATTACATTTTCGCTTCTCTTTTTCATTACCGCTATTCCAATGCAGGCAACTGTTCCTATGATAGTAGCTACTGCAGCTGCAATGAGAGCAATTGTAAAGGTGTTCCACACCGCTTCCATAATCATGGGATTCTGGAACATTTCCTTATACCATTTCAACGAGAAACCGCTCCATACTGACATGGATTTACTCTGGTTGAAGGAAAGCACCATTAACGTACCTATAGGTAAATACAGGAACATCAGTATCAAAACCAGGTACAGGGCTTTTGCGAATTTTTTCATATCAGATTACCCTCCCCGTTTTTGTCAAGTTTTCCAAGCATTGCCATGCTAATCAGTATGAATACCATCATTACAAGAGATAGTCCTGAACCCAGGTTCCAGTTTGAGCTTGTAGTGAACTCCTGCTCGATGATATTTCCGATAAGCAGAATCTTTCCTCCGCCCAGTATGTTTGATATTACAAAGGTTGTAAGAGCAGGTACAAATACCATTGTCACTCCGCTTGCAATACCTGGAACACTTAATGGCAGAAGTATTTCGAATAGTACATTTTTCTTAGTTGCGCCCAGGTCATATGCTGCTTCTATAATGTTATCATCGATTTTCATCAAAGTATTATAGATTGGCAGAACCATAAATGGCAGAAAGTCGTAAACCATACCCAGGACAATTGCCGCAGGCGTGTTGATTATTTCAAGTGCCGGCAGGTGAGCTGCAGCCAGAAGAGAATTGATTATTCCACCCTTCTCAAGAATTACCTGCCACGCCATAGTTCTGAGCAGGAAGTTCATCCACATTGGAAGAACAAATATAAATATCATAAATCCATTGGAGCCGATTTTACTCTGCTTTAGAATCAGTGCCAGAGGATATGCCAGAATAAAGCAAATCAATGTACTGATAAAGGCAAGCAGAAGTGACAGACCCAGGGCCTGAGCATGTTCGCCGCCTAAAATAGCTTTGATATTCTCTATGGTAAAGGCACCGCTGCGGTCAGTAAATCCGTAGTACGCGATTACAACCAGAGGAATAATCGTTCCACAGGCTATCCACAAAAGGTATGGTGTAGAAAGAAATTTTCTAGACATCTAATTCTATTGCCTCCTCTTCCTTTGTCTGCGGTTTGTGCATTATCTGAATGTTTTCCGGTGTAACGTTCAGGCTTACTTTGGTGCCCACAGGGAAACTCTCTGTATTCTGAGCCAACCATGTGAAGCCGCCGGCCTGTATCTCCATTTCGTAGTGAACGCCGATGAATACATTATGAATAACCTCACCGTCAAGTCTTCCCTCGCCCGGTTTTCTTATGATAAGGTCTTCAGGTCTGATTACTACGTCAACAGGCTTGTTTCTGCCAAAGCCCTCGTCGATACATGGAAATACAGTATCACAGATTTTCACGACCTTGTCCTCTACCATGATACCATCCAATATATTACTGTCTCCGATAAAGTCAGCAACGAAAGCGTTTTCCGGCTCATTGTAGATTTCTTCAGGAGTTCCCATCTGCTGAATTCTTCCACCGTTCATTACAACTACCTTGTCACTCATAGTCAGAGCTTCTTCCTGGTCATGTGTAACAAAAAGGAATGTGATGCCGAGTTCGTTTTTCAGTCTGATAAGCTCGTATTGCATATCCTGTCTCAGTTTCAGATCCAGCGCACCTAAAGGCTCATCCAGAAGCAGGACCTTAGGTTCGTTCACAATAGCTCTGGCCATTGCAATTCTCTGCTGCTGTCCTCCTGAAAGTGAGTCGATTTTTCTCTTTTCAAAGCCGTCAAGGTTTACAAGCTTCAGAGCGTATTTCACCTTATCTTTAATATACTGATCGCTTTTACCGCTGATCTTCAGGCCAAAGGCGATGTTTTGCTCGATATTCATATGTGGAAACAGAGCGTATTTCTGAAAAACCGTATTCAGATGTCTTTTGTTTGGTGGAACGTTTGTAATGTCCCTACCTTCAAAGAAAACCTGCCCGCTGTCGGGTGTTTCAAATCCACCTACGATTCTGAGAGTGGTGGTCTTTCCGCATCCTGATGGTCCCAACAGAGTGATAAACTCATTTTCATTTACCTTTAGATTAAAATCATCCAGCACCAAGGTGTCATCAAAAGATTTAGAAATATTTCTTAATTCAATAAGTGATGATGCCATTTTAAATTCCTTTCCCGTACATAATATTTTAAAAGCTTGGTGGGGTGCTAACCCATATAATTTTTGCTCCTTTGACAGATGAGATGTAATGTTTTTTCTCAGGTCTGTAGTAAAAAGACTCTCCCTCTACCGCTTTATGGACTTTGTTACCTATATGAATCCTTATTTCTCCCTTCAGAACGTAGCCGAATTCTTCACCTTCATGAGGTGTATCGGGATAGGTTGATCCACCCGGCTCCAGATTCAGCCTGATTGGCTCCATGCTGTTTTTCTGTGCCGTAGGAACAATCCATTCGATTTTGTTCTTCAGATCACCGTCCACCTTCTCGAAGTAATCATCGTATCCAAAAACCACCTGTTCCTCACTTTCTTCAGCAAAGAACTCAGATACAGTTACTCCCAGACACTTAAGCAGGTCATCCAGTGTGGCAATAGACGGTGATGTCAGATCTCGCTCAAGCTGTGATATGAAGCCTTTGGACAATTCTGCCCTGTCAGCAAGCTCCTCTTGAGTGAGTCCCTTAAGTATTCGTAATTCTTTCAGTTTCGATCCTATTTCCATAATAACCTTCATTCTGTTTCAATCAAAACTACCATATAGTGTGAAACAAAACTACTATGTAATGCGTAGCAAAGATTGTAAACTCGCTGTTTAGTATTCCTAAACTATAATTACAAAAAATATTATACACTATTTGTGTATACTGTCAACAAAAAAGGACAGTTTTGGATAAAAAACCCTAAAAAACAGCGACAGATGCAAGCTGTTATACTTGATCTATCGCTGTTAAGTCACTAGAATAAATATTTTTCCATTTCCTTTCTGTAACCACGCTTTTCAGTTACTGAAAGTGTATGTGTTATAAGGTTTACACCCGGTGTTACATTCAGCTCAATAAGCGAAGGGCCGTCTTCTTCGATACATACATCCCATCCGAGATACCCAACAAGATTGTATTTTTCGATAGCATCCTTAATCATGGCAACAGCCTCCTGATACATCGGTATTTCAAATCCTTTGATTTTTGTTCCTGTAACAGGATGATTTTCTACGATGTTTCCGTACTGGTCGATACCGTCTGTACCGATCTTACCTGTCTCCATATCTACTACAGCAGCAATTCCGCCGGCGTGAAGATTATCTACAACAGAATGTTCTCCACCCATCTTCTGTACAACATATGCGATGTCCATCTTCTTTCCATCCTGAGTTACAGGCTGTACGTCTGATGAAATTGTAACAAATCTTAAAGTATTAACTGCTGTCGGCGAAAGTTCATTCATTTTCGGATGCTGAATCACATACTTTTCAACAACACCTGTCTGGTACGTAATAACCTCATCATATACCTCTCTCATGTTATCTTCTGTAAGATCAAAAGGTACCGCACCTCTTCCACCGTTCAGGCTGAGCGGTTTGTAGAATACTTTTTTCACTCCCTTAAATGCTTCACAGAATTCCTCGAAGGTAGTGCCTTCAGTAGTAACCCAAGGTCTTTTCACGTATTCCATAAGGTATTTGTTTGTTGCATCCTTGTCGCACAGAAGCACATTAAAGTTCTTGTCAGTGTTGAATTTCTTTGTAATTCTTGATGAAAGCTTCTTGAAGAACATTTCATTCTGAATTTCTTCCGGATAGAGATATAATTTGAATTCAGCGTATTCCGGGAATGTACATCCTGTACGTTCTGAAGTTTCCTCCATAATTTCCTCAGCTTCTTCTCTGCTCCAGTTGGTTTCATCCATAATCTGAAGAATTGCCTCTTCCTTTCGCTTTTCAGCACCGGCTTTTCTTCTTTCTCTCTTCTTCATAAGATTATCATACATTTCCTGCTGTTCTTCAGGAGTCATATTATGAAATTCGTATCTGAAATATATGAAGAAGGAACAACCGATATTCTCTTTCGCTTCGGTCATCTTACCCAGAGCTGTTTCGTAATCCCATCCCATCTTGTCAGCTACTGCCTGAACATAAAGCTTGTTGTCACGTTTTTTATAGCTTATTGGTTTCTTTTTTTTTTCGTTTGCCGCTTCCTGCTTCTTAGGTTCTTCATCCTTAAGAGCCTGTGATTTAAGCTCCTCTTCCTTCTGCTTTCTCATTTCTTCCTTTTCCAGGTTTTTTCTGGAACTCATGTAGAAAATAATTCCAAGAACAGTCCATATAATCAGACATATATATGATTCCTTGCCAAGGGAGCATCCAAACATTGGAATAGGTACAAGAAGCAATACTACAAAGATTGCAGCGAATACTGTTCCCAGTGCACCGGTAAACATAATTCCGGAATTGCCGGCTTTCTTTGCATACTTAAGTGCTGCAATGGAGGTATATCCGTAACCTATGGCTGCACCTAGAGATGACATGTCTACAATCCAGCCAAGGGCTGTTCTTCCGCAGAATGGTGCCAGAAGTGAAATAACCATAATAAACAGAATTGCGTTTGCAGGTGTCTTATATGATTTATGAAGTTGTCCGAACCAGCTTGGAAGAACATTCTTCTTTGCCATTGAGTAAAGAAGTCTGCTTGTTGCCATGTAGAAGCCTACAATACCTGAAAGAATAGCCGCAAGAACGGAAATTCCCAGGAACACAAGTCCTGCATTGCCTAACAGAGTCTTTGCTGCAAAGAATGTTGGAAGTGCCTGAAGTCCATCCAGATTTCCAAGATCGTCAATGTATGCGTTCCATCCTGAATATCCTTCAGGAACTACCATTGCGGTAATTGTATTTAATACTACATATACTGATGCTCCGAACACTATAGAAATAATCATTATAAACTTAGTCTTTGCAGGTGAAAACTTAAATTCTTCAGCTGACTGAGGAATAGTATCAAAACCGACAAAGGCCCAAGGAGCAACGGCAACAACAGCAAGCAGTCCACCTATTTTGCTGACGGAAGTTCCGTCTGCACTTTCATAAAAGCCAGGTGAAAGATTTGCAAATGAAGCTTTATCACTTACAAGTGCTGCAACTGCAACAAGTGTAACACCACCGACAAGAGCAAATACAAGACCTGTCTGGAATACACCTGTAAACTTTACTCCTCTGATGCTTAAGAATGCAAACAACAGAAGTGCAACTACTGCCAGCAGTACTTCACCCAGATAGATGTCATAACCTGCAACATTGTAATGGAATCCTACCTGGAAAATATTGTTCATCAGATTTCTTCCGATAAGTGCCAATGCTGTTGCATTTAGCGGAACGATGCAAAGATATGAAAGTCCCAGGAACCAGGAGCATACAAATCCGTTCTTTATTCCGAAGGCTTCACTTGCATAAGTGAATTCGCCTCCTGCAACAGGGAACTTTCTAATCATAAAGTTATAGTTAAAGGCAATTATGATCATGATAATTGCAGCAATTCCCATTGCTATTGCAGTACCCAACGGTCCTGCTTTACCCAGGAAAGTGTTTCCCGGCATTACAAACGCGCCCCATCCGATAATGCATCCAAGGGCCAAAGCCCATACATTTATAGGCGACAGTTTTTTCTCTAGCTTAACTTCGCTTCCCATAGTAATCTCCTTATTAAATGATAAAATTAAAAAATCCTTGATGAGATATTTTACCACAAAATGTAAAGAACGGCAATACTTGACTTAATAAATCCTTAAGAATTCCAGCTGATAATTACCTAAGCTTCATACAAAAAAGAAGCGTTACATTTCATATTTTCATTGAAATATAACGCTTTGAACGGATTTTTTCGATTTTTTCGGACCCCCTGAATTGCATCAGAACTGTGCAACTTCAGGATGGGCCTCTTCGGCCTCTTCAACCTTCAGGCAGTATAGTACAGGTCCGGCCTCGCCGTATACCTCATCATATTCAACCTTTACCTTGGCTGTAACTGTAACCCAGCCTCCGTGTTCCAGGAGCTTTGATGCATTGGCCCATTTACATACGACCCCTGCAAACTGAATATCCTCCACACAGCATGTCATCACATGACGACCGAATACGAACTTATCGTCCGGCAAATCTCCTCCGATTACACTTCTGCCCTTAACAGTAATAGTTTTTCCGTCATACTTTTCCTGTTCCTCGTTGATGTCCCTGTACCACTCGGCAAAGGCATCATCTCCTATAGCAAATTCATCGGCTTCAACATCAAAAGGCAGAGGATCTACGATATCGTCAAATTCCACATCGTCTTTGCTGTATTCATACAAAATCTGGTTTTTACGATTAACTGCACGAACAACCTTGTGATATTCCGGCTTGTCCATATCTCTTGTAAATCTATTGAATACGACAAGCTCTGCGCTCTTCAGTTTATCGAACATCAGCTGTCTCATATTCTGATTGTATGTAAGGAAAGTCCTTGCATCTATGAACAGCATTTCCTGATAAGTTAACCATTCATCAGGCATGTTCAGATACAAAGTATCCAGACTCCACATTCCGTTATACTCTATGAGGACTCTTTCCGCATTATGTTTTACCTGTAATTCATGAAGATATTCTGCCGTCAGTTCTTCTTCCTCTTCTATACTTTCGATGAAAACATTAGTGCCGAAAAACTTTGATGGATGGTACTCCTCCTCACCTTCTTCACACATCAAAAGCAGAGTTCGCTCTCCTGAGTTAAAATCTTCTCCTTCCAGGGCTTCCTGTATGAATGTAGTCTTTCCGCTTTCCAAAAATCCTGTAAATAAATATACTGGTATTTCCATTTCCTCACCCTTTTATTTTTCTTCTAGTTTAAAAAGCTCTCTCAAAGCATCTTCTTCAATATCTACACCTATTACGCACAGCATTCCTGTTACTGCCGGTTCTCCGAACCTTACGTCAGCTTCTCCCGGTACATAGTCAAAGTGAATCCATTTTCCGTCCTCGCTCTCAACAATTCCCTTTGCACGGAGAATCTGTCCGTATTCGGTAAAGTTGCCCAGATTGTTCAGAGCTGCTTCTATATTGTCAGGATTAAATCTGTGTGTTGTTTCAACTCCCCAGCTTGTGAAAACTTCATCTGCATGGTGATGATCATGACATCCGCAGTCACAATCATCGCCGTGGTCATGGTCGTGATGATGGTGCTTGTGGTCATGGTCGTGGTCGTGATGATGATGCTCATGTTCATGGTCATGGTCATGGCCGTGATGATGATGCTCATGTTCATGGTCATGGTCATGGTCGTGATGATGATGCTCATGTTCATGGTCATGGTCATGGTCGTGATGATGATGCTCGTGTTCATGCTCATGCATAAGATGCTCAAGCTGTTCCTGAAGGGTGTTCTTCTGCTCCATAGTCTCAAGAATCTGTGCTCCGGAAAGCTCATCCCATGGTGTCGTAATAACTGAAGCTTCCTTATTGTGCTCACGCAGCAGCGTCATGCATGTGTTCAGCTTGGCTTCTGAAATTCCATCGGTATGGCTCAGTACGATTGAGCTGGCATATTCAATCTGATTGTTGAAAAACTCACCAAAGTTCTTCATATACATCTTCATTTTCTTTGCGTCAACTACAGTTGTAAACGCATTAAGTGAAATCTCATCATTGTTCAGATTCTGAACGGCCTGAATAACGTCACTTAACTTTCCAACCCCTGAAGGTTCAATCAGGATTCTGTCAGGATGATACTGGTCAATTACCTGCTCAAGTGCTCTCCCAAAGTCTCCAACGAGAGAGCAACAAATGCAGCCGGAGTTCATTTCGTTTATCTGAACTCCGGCATCCTTCAGAAATCCTCCGTCGATGCCAATTTCTCCGAATTCATTTTCTATCAAAACAATCTGCTCGTCTTTATATGCTTCCTCGATAAGCTTCTTAATTAAAGTGGTTTTTCCTGCTCCTAAAAACCCTGAAAAAATATCAACTTTTGTCATTTTCCTCACCTCTACATGTTTTTTCACAATTTTCATTATACCACAAAAGTCCCATTGAAAACACATAACATTTTGTTGTATAATTTCAGCTGTAATATTCAATAAAACAAGTGTAAGGGGTACCTGTATGGAAAAAAAAGGGTTAAGAAAATACGTGTCATTCAAGCAGATAGTTCTCCTGCTTCTTTCAGATGTGGGCTATGCTCTGGCTCTGAATCTTTTCTACGTTCATAACAATATTGCGGC
>JAQXLM010000018.1 GCA_029012125.1 Eubacteriaceae bacterium
CGCAATGTGTATGAGAAACGGGTTGTCAGAGGCAGATGCAATAAGATGTATCACTTGTAATCATGCGGATATTCTGGGTATTGCTGACAGAAAAGGCAGACTGAAGGAAGGGCTGGATGCTGATATCGTAATTTGGGATAAGCATCCTCTGGATCTTCAGGCAAAACCTGAGACTGTCTACCTCAGAGGAAGAAAAGTTTACGAAAAATAACACAAACTATGGGAGATAGATTTAACCTATCTCCCTTTTTATTTGATTCCGTAGCTGACCATTTCATTATACAGCAGATATAATGTTTCGCTGCTTGGATCACACATAGGCATGCGATATTCTCTTTCTATTTTACCCATAATATTCAATGCAGCCTTAACAGGTATAGGGTTAACCTCCCTGAACAATGATTTTATCAAAGGTAACATAGAAAGCTGCATCTTAACAGCTTCTGCAAGATTGCCATCCAGCCAGAGTTTTGTCATTGTATGGTACTGAGCAGGAATAATGTTTGCAACTGTTGAAATACAGCCTATGCCTCCAAGAGACATTATTGGAATTGTCTGATCATCATTCCCTGAATATAGATCAAAGGAAAAGGACGGATCCGATTTATTCTTTTCTATGTAGGAGGCAATTTCAGCAATTTGTGAGATATCACTACTGGCTTCTTTGATTCCTACAATATTGGGGTGTTTACTTAGATAACGAACAGTATCGGGCTCTATATTTAGTCCTGTTCTGCTTTTTACCGAATATAGAATAAGTGGCAAATCTGTTGTATCAGCAATTTTTTCATAATGCTTAATTAAACCGTTTCTGGAAGCTTTGTTGTAATAGGGTGTAACTACAAGAAGCCCATCTACACCTATTTCACAATAAGCTTTTGCTAAATCTACAGATGCAAGAGTATTGTTGGTACCTGCACCTGCAATTACCGGAATCTTACCTGCGGTCTTTTCAAGGGTAAATTTAACGACATCAATTTTTTCAGAATGAGACAGAGTAGAAGCCTCTCCTGTTGTCCCGCAGCTGATTATTGCATCTGTTCCCTCGGATATATGCCAGGATATGAGCTGCTCTAATGCAGGATAGTCTATTGATCCGTTTTTGAAGGGTGTAACGAGTGCTACACCGGAGCCTTTAAATATTGACATATTGAAATCCTCACTTTTCATATACACTTATAATATGTTTGATTTTCTTTTATGTGTTGATAATTCAACGAAAAGATGGTAAAATATTACGATAGTTTTTAATACAATATTACCAAAAAGGAGATAGATATTATGAGAAAATTGGAAAGAAAACTAAGGGTAGGCATTCTTGGAGGAACAGGAATGGTTGGCCAAAGATTCATATCTTTACTGGAAAATCATCCTTGGTTTGAAGTGGTTACTATTGCTGCAAGCTCAAGAAGTGCCGGTAAAACATATGAAGAAGCTGTAGGCGGAAGATGGAAGATGCCAACACCTATGCCTGAAGCAGTAAAAAGTATTGTAGTTAAAGATGTAAAGGACGTAGAAGCCGTTGCCAATACTGTAGATTTTGTATTCAGTGCAGTTGATATGACTAAGGAAGAAATCAGAGCAATTGAAGATGAATACGCAAAGTCTGAAACTCCTGTTGTTTCAAATAACAGTGCTCACAGATGGACTCCGGATGTTCCTATGATTATCCCTGAGATAAATGTAGATCATGCTGAAGTAATTGAAGCTCAGAAAAAGAGATTGGGAACAAAGAAAGGATTTGTCGCTGTTAAACCTAACTGCTCAATCCAGGGTTACGCACCGGCCTTAGCCGCATGGAAGGAATTTGAGCCTACAGAACTTGTAGTTACAACTTATCAGGCTATATCCGGTGCAGGAAAAACTTTCGCCGAATGGCCTGAAATGGTTGAAAACATTATTCCATACATCGGTGGAGAAGAAGAAAAGAGTGAGATGGAACCTCTTAGAATCCTGGGTCATGTTGAAAACGGTGAGGTTGTTATAGCAGAAGAGCCTGTTATTACGGCTCAGTGTGTAAGAGTACCTGTTCTGGATGGTCATACTGCTGCAGTATTTATTAATTTCAGAAAGAAACCAACAAAGGAAGAACTGATTGATCGACTGGTAAATTACAAAGGTTTTCCTCAGGAAGCTGAATTGCCTAATGCTCCAAAGCAGTTTATACAATACCTTGAGGATGATAACAGGCCTCAGGTTAAACTGGATGTAAACTTTGAAAACGGTTTCGGCATTTCAATCGGCAGATTAAGAGAAGATAAGATTTATGATTATAAGTTCATCGGTCTGGCACACAATACAATCAGAGGTGCTGCCGGAGGTGGCGTATTATGTGCGGAAGCACTTGTAGAAAAGGGATATATTGATTTTAAATAGGAGGATATAAAGTGTCATATTTTGAAGCAATAATTTTGGGGTTAGTACAGGGTCTGGCAGAGTTCCTTCCAATAAGCAGCTCAGGACATCTTGCATTGCTGCAGTATTTCTTTCAGATTAACGGAGAAAATGTCTTGATGTTTGCGGTTATGATGCATGTAGGAACACTGATTTCGGTTTTCATTTGTTACTGGAAGGACATATGGGAACTGATTGTTGAGCTTTGTCTGACCATTAAGGACATTGTAACAGGCAAAGGTCTCAGACTTAATGAACGACCTGTTAGAAAACTGGGAGTAATGATCATCGTAGCTACAATTCCTACCGGGGTGATAGGTATTCTGTTCAATGATATATTTGAATCTTTTTATCTGTCCCTTGTTGCTATCGGAACAGGATTCATCATTACCGGTGTACTGATGTTTTTGGCTGAAAGAATCAGTTCTGCAAACAGAGGAATCGAGCAAATGAATTTCAGGAATGCCATATTCATCGGAATTCTGCAGGGTATAGCTATCTGTCCGGGAATTTCAAGATCAGGTTCAACTCTTGTAGGTGGACTTACGACCGGTCTGAAGAGAGAGTTTGCGGTAAAATTCGCATTCTTAATTTCAATACCGTCAATATTAGGTTCTGTTGTTCTTGAGCTTCCTGATGCTATCAAAGCCGGATTAGAACCCGGTTTGTTAGGACCTATAGTCGTAGGAATGGCAGTTGCTGCAGTGTCAGGTTTTATTGCAATAAAAGGCATGATCAAAATAGTATCTGATAAGAAATTAAGCTATTTCTCATATTACGTTTGGATTTTAGGTGCACTTACTTTAGTTTTCGGACTGTTTTTTGCTAAACATTTCTTTGCTTAATAGGGGGTAATACATTGGCAGAAAAAAAGAAACCCGGCAGACCACCGGGAAGTAAGAATAAATCGAATAATAAGAAATCCTCCGGAAACAGCAAAACCAAAATAGATGTAGAAGAGGTAAAGGCACGTCGTGCTGCAGACAAAAGACTTTTGGATGAAATCTGGGCAATAATCTTTATTGCAGTAGGACTGTTCTTATTTGCCGCAGTTCAGTTTCACGCTGCAGGGCAACTGGGCAATACTATCGGCGATGTTTTAAAAGGCGTTTTCGGAATCATAGGACTGGTTCTGCCTTGGTATCTGATTTTATTCGGTATACTGGTGATTTCTAAGAAGACTGCACATATAAGCAAGCTGTCTACATTCTTGTGTTTTTTGATACTTCTTTTTGCATGTATAATAAACTCGGCAGGATATATCGATGAGAGCAATCTTCAGTATGCTTTTAAGGAATTCTATGAAAAAGGAATTTCACTTGAAAACGGCGGCTTCTTCGGCATGACAGTGGGAACCGTTATGGTGAAGTTCATCGGCAAGGTAGGATTATATATTTTTTCCGGAGTCGGAATTTTGATATGCGTCCTTCTTGTATTCAATACACCTGTTTCGAGAGGTATTGAAAGTCTGGCTGCCAGAAGAGAGAGAAGAAAGCTGGAAAAGGAAGCAAGGCTTGAGGAGGAAAAACGTGAAGAGCTTGCCAGAGAAAAAGAAAGAATCCAGGAAAACTATCAGATTGAGCAGCTTAGATTTTCTCCTGAACAGATGAAGAATCCTTATGACAGTCCGACCCCATCCGTAGAAAAAAAGAACAATAATATTCTCAGATACATGACAGATGAGGATCCTTTTGAAAACAGCAATCAGCTTAAGGTTAATGCCTCATATGGACTGGAAGAAAAGATAGATTACGGTGAAGGTTTTGGACTGAATTATTCCGGTCAGAGTGATAATGGTAAAGCGAAAAGTGAAAAGGGAAAAGGATTTGGTCTGGGACTGGGTTTCCACAAAAAGGATACTACAGAGCTTCCTGTGACTCCTGATATCGCTGTGAAAGACGGCAGTACGCCTATTCCGGGTGTAATAACCGTAGATGAGCCTGTTAAACTATCCAAAAAAGAAGCAAGCTCGCTCACATTGGATCCGACAGAAATGTCAGCCAATAAGGTAAGCAAACGGTATAAAAAGCCTTCCATAGATCTGTTAAACAAGCCGGTTCAAACCAACAAAGGCAATATCAGCATGACGTTGAAAATGAAGGCTGCAAAGCTGGAAGAAACATTACAGAATTTCCACGTTGATGCAAGGGTTATTCAGGTTACACAGGGTCCTGCCGTTACCAGATATGAAATACAGCCTAATACAGGTGTAAAGGTAAACAGTATAGTCAGACTTGCTGATGATATTGCCTTGAACCTTGAAGCTAAGAGTATACGTATAGAAGCTCCTATTCCTGGCAAAGCTGCCGTAGGAATAGAGGTTGAAAACGACCATATAAACATGGTTACCTTGAGAGAAATAATTGACTCCAAGGAATTTAAATCTGCAAAATCCAAGATTACATTTGCTGTAGGTAAGGATATTTCCGGAAACGCTATTGTTGCGGATCTTAAGGATATGCCGCATCTGCTTATTGCCGGTTCAACAGGATCGGGAAAAAGCGTATGTATCAATAGCATCATTACAAGTATTCTATATAAGGCGGATCCGGATGAAGTAAAACTTGTCCTTATTGACCCTAAGGTGGTTGAACTAGGCAATTACAACGGAATTCCACATCTGCTTATCCCTGTTGTAACAGAGCCTGCAAAGGCTGCGGCCGCTCTGAATTGGGCTGTTGCGGAAATGACCGATCGTTATAAGAAGTTTGCAGAAGCACAGGTAAGAGACCTGAAAAGTTATAATGAGGCTATGAAGGCTAACGAGGACTCTGATTCAGTTCTGCCGCAGATTGTAATAATTATCGATGAGCTGGCTGATCTTATGATGGCTGCTCCGTCACAGGTTGAAGAATCCATCTGTCGTCTTGCTCAGATGGCAAGAGCTGCAGGAATGCATCTTATCGTTGCAACCCAGAGGCCTTCGGTAGACATCATTACCGGTGTTATCAAAGCCAATATACCATCAAGAATTGCATTTGCCGTATCATCACAGTTTGACTCCAGAACAATTCTGGACATGTCAGGTGCTGAAAAACTTGTAGGCAAGGGTGATATGCTGTTTAATCCTCTTGGCACAGGAAAGCCTATCAGAGTGCAGGGTACTTTTGTATCGGATACAGAGGTTCAGCATGTTATCGAGCATGTAAAGAGCCAGGTTGAAGAAGTAGAATACTCCGGAGATGTAATACATACTATCGAAAAGGGAAATATTTCAGGTGATGGTAATGATAATGATGGAGATGAATTGCTCAATGACGCAATAAAATGCGTAGTCTCTGCAGGACAGGCTTCTGTTTCCATGCTTCAGAGACGTTTCCGAATCGGATATAACAGAGCAGCCAGAATAGTGGACATGATGGAGGCCAGAGGTATTGTAGGACCTCAGGATGGTAGTAGACCTCGTCAGGTTTTAATGTCTGAGGAAGAACTGGCAGCCATGGAGGAAGAATTAGAGGTATAATGAAAGTATTTATAGAAACACTGGGCTGTCCGAAGAACTTTTATGATTCGGAAAATGCAGCCGGAATATTGGAAAACCACAACCATATTATCGTAAACCAGCCGCAAGATGCTGACATTATAATAGTCAACACCTGTGGCTTCATCAATGATGCCAAAACTGAATCTATTGAACGCATTTTTGAAATGGCGGAATATAAAGAAAATGGTACCAAGCTTATCGTTTCAGGTTGTCTTTCAGAGAGATACAGCAAGGAACTCTTCGACGAAATGCCGGAAGTAGATGCTTTCATTGGCGTTAATGAGTATGAAAGACTTCCTGAAATACTTAATAGCATGGAAGAAAGAATTTCATTTGTAAGCGGATGTCATTCGGACATTCTTTTACCGGTTACCAGAAGGTTTGAAGAAAATCCTTATACTGCCACACTTAAGATTGCAGAAGGATGTAACAATTGCTGCGCTTACTGTGTAATTCCGAGTATTCGAGGCAGATTCAGAAGTAAAAGAGAAGAAGATATCCTGAGAGAAGCGCGGCAGCTTGCCCAGGCCGGCTGTAAAGAACTCATCCTTATAGCACAGGATGTTACGTACTACGGAATGGATTTATATGGCGAACTGAGACTTGCCAAACTTCTGCGTAAGCTTTGCCGGATTGACGGAATTGAATGGATCAGACTGATGTATTGTTATGAGGACAGAATAACTGACGAGCTTATTCAGACAATAGCCGAAGAAGATAAAATCTGCAATTATCTGGATATCCCTATTCAGCATGCAAGCGATAATGTTTTACGTGCAATGAAAAGACGTTCCACATCAAAGTCTATCGAGAACACCATAAAGAGATTGAAAAATGCCCTTCCGGATATTCACATTCGAACAACTTTGATAGTAGGCTTTCCGGGAGAAACGGAAGAAGACTATGATAATCTGGTTGAGTTTGTTGAAAAAGAGAGATTTGCCAGACTCGGTGTTTTTGCATATTCGCAGGAAGAAAATACTGTTGCAGGGGATATGGAAAATCAGATAGAAGAGGATGTTAAACAGGAACGTCTCGATGCTGTAATGCGGCGCCAAATCGATATTTCTCTGGAAATGAACAGAGAAAAAATAGGAAACATATATCGCGTGTTAATTGATGAGATTGATACGGATGGAAGCTATATCGGACGAACAATGTACGATGCTCCCGAAATAGATAATTCGGTTATTTTTTCATCAGAAAAGGAACACAAGGTGGGAGAATTTGCTGATGTAATTATAGAAGATGCCTTTGATTACGATTTAGTGGGCAGGGAGGTGTAATATGAATTTACCAAATAAACTGACAATCGGAAGAGTGATTGCCGTGCCTTTCTTTATAGCATGCTATATGCTTGAATTCTACTATGTTGCATTTATATTGTTTATTCTTGCATCATTCACAGATATGCTGGACGGTAAAATTGCAAGAAAGAATAACCTTGTTACCAACTTTGGAAAAATCATGGATCCTCTTGCGGATAAGATTCTAGTCTATTCAGCATTTTGCCTTATGGTAGAGGATGGCACAGTTCCGGGATGGATGCTTATCGTAATACTTGCAAGAGAATTTACAATTGCAGGCATGAGAACTGTGGCCGCATCTGAAGGTCTGGTAATTGCTGCGGCAATGAGCGGCAAGATTAAAACTGTCTTACAGATGATTGCTGTACCTTTGCTATTGCTTACAACTGCATTGGCAAATACTTCTGTTTACAGTGTATTCAATGTGGCGGCACAGGTATTTCTGTGGGCATCACTTGTTATGACGGTATATTCAGGCTTTGAATATGTTTTAAAGAATAAAAGTGTCTTTTCTCTGTAACGAGGAGGAGTATTTATGGAAAAGGTATGTAATAAACTCATATCAAGAGGTATTACTATTTCCGCATGTGAATCATGTACCGGGGGTCTGTTTGCATCAAAGCTGACAGATGTACCCGGTATTTCTGCTGTTTTTGATAGAAGTCTTGTAACCTACACTTATAGAGCAAAGATGGAAGAGCTGTGCGTATCTGAAGAAACTTTGTCAAAATATACGGCAGAAAGCAGGCAGGTTGCCGAGGAAATGGTTTCAGGTCTGAAGGATAAGACGGGTAGTGATATATGTGTGTCCGTAACAGGCCTTGCAGGTCCCGGTGGCGGAAGTGATGACAAGCCGGTGGGAACAATATATATAGGTTGCATTTATGATGACCGTACAGTTGTTCGGGAACTGTCAACCGGCTCTGACGACAGAAGCTACAATCGCAGTATTGCCGTAGAAGAAATGTTTAAACTGATTGATGAGATGATTGGTTGACAAAAATCTGTTATAATTGTAAAATGTTTACAGACAAAAACCCTTGACCGTTCCCAGGTATTGGGGTATTATGGATGTAAGAACAAATGTTCTATATGAAGGGAAGGTTTACAATATGGACGAGAGAGAAAAAGCTTTAGAGGCTGCATTAGCCCAGATACAGAAACAGTATGGTAAGGGTGCCATAATGAAGATGGACGATTCTTCAGCACTTAACATAGATACTATATCCACAGGGTCGACCAGTTTGGATATCGCTACAGGTGTTGGAGGAGTTCCAAGAGGAAGAATTGTAGAAATATTCGGACCTGAATCATCCGGTAAGACAACTCTTACATTACATATCGTTGCGGAAGCGCAGAAGAATGGCGGAAAGGCTGCTTTTATCGATGCAGAACATGCTTTAGACCCTATTTATGCAAGGAACCTGGGTGTTAATGTTGAAGAACTGATTGTATCACAGCCGGATACAGGTGAACAGGCTCTTGAAATATGCGATATGCTTGCCAGAAGCGGAGCCTTGGATGTTATAGTAATAGACTCTGTAGCGGCTTTGGTTCCAAAAGCTGAAATAATGGGAGATATGGGTGATTCTCACATGGGTCTTCAGGCAAGGCTCATGTCTCAGGCACTGAGAAAAATCGCCGGTACTGTTAATAAAACTAATACGTGCGTGATTTTTATCAATCAGCTGAGAGAGAAAATCGGTGTTATGTTCGGTAATCCTGAAACAACAACCGGAGGTCGTGCGCTTAAATTCTATGCTTCCATGAGAATGGATGTGAGAAGAGTAGAAACCATTAAGAGCGGAGACCAGATGCTGGGAAACAGAACACGTGTAAAAATCGTAAAGAACAAGGTTGCGCCACCATTTAAGCAAGCGGAATTCGATATTATGTACGGTAAGGGAATTTCCAAATCCGGAGATGTACTTGACTGTGCTGTAGAAGCAAAAATAATAGAGAAGGCAGGATCATGGTACAGCTATGCAGGTAACAGAATAGGTCAGGGAAGAGAAAATGTGAAAGCATATCTGGAAGGAAACCCTGAAGTATTACAGCAGATTGAAGCTGAACTTATGAAAACTATAAAGCCTGCAGAAGATGCTGATATTTCCGTTGATGAAGACGGTGTAGTTATAGAATAAGATTAAAGTACAATTTATTATGGGGGAAAAAATGGAAGCGGTAAAATGTATTAAAGAAAGAAGAAGCATAAGAAAGTTTAAGCCTGAAAAGGTTAGTCATGAAACACTTGCAGAAATTGTAGAAGCTGCTGCTTATGCGCCATCATGGAAAAACACTCAGATTACGAGATACATTGTAGTTGAAGACGAACAGGTTAAAGCAAAGGTTGCAGATGAATGTGTTCTTGGTTTTGAGTACAATACCAGGACAATTAAAAAGTCACCTCAACTTGTAGTAGTATCATACGTTCCGGGTCTTTCAGGTTATGAAAAGGATGGGTCATATACTACTCCTAAGGAAGACAGATGGGAGAGCTTTGATACAGGTATTGCAACACAGACATTTTGTCTTGCGGCACATGATAAGGGAGTAGGTTCTGTAATTCTTGGAATTTTTGACGATGAGAAGGTTGCAGAGGCAGTTAATCTCCCTGAAGGTCAGAAAGTAGCTGCACTTATTTCCATTGGATATCCTGACGGAGATCATCCGGTAGCTCCTAAGAGAAAAACCGTAGATGATTTATTGAGCTACAGATAATTTTTAAAAAACATTTGACAAACCTCGGAATCCATGTTAATATGGCTAAGTTAGACCGCACGAAAAAGGTTTTGGAAGCGTTTCTGCATCATATCCGGAAATGCACCTTAAAAGGCGAGACTGGATAGAGGAGGTAAAATGAACATGTACGCAGTAATTGAAACAGGCGGAAAACAGTACAGAGTACAGGAAGGCGATGTTATCACTGTTGAAAAGTTAAACGTTGAAGCAGGAGATAAGGTTGTATTTGACAAAGTATTGGTTTTAGCCGGTGAAGACGACCTTAAGGTTGGTGCACCATACGTTGAAGGTGCAACAGTAGCAGGTGAAGTAGTTGAAAATGGTAAGGGTAAGAAGGTTATCATCTTCAAGTACAAGGCTAAGAAGGACTACAGAAAGAAGCAGGGTCACAGACAGCCATACACAATGGTTAAGATCGAATCATTAGGAGGAAAAGCTCCTAAGGCAGCTGCTAAGGCTGAAGTTAAAGTTTCAGCTTCAATGAAGAAAGAAGAATTAATTGCTTTCGCTGCAGAGCACAATGTTGAAATCGATGCAAAGGCTACTAAGGCTGTAATCATCGAAACAATTGAAGCAGCATTAAAGTAATTTCAATAGCCACATAATAAGGAGGTGTCTGGACTATGGCAAGTAAAAAAGGAGTAGGTAGCTCTAAGAACGGTCGTGATTCCGAGTCCAAACGTTTAGGCGTCAAGACAGGTGACGGTCAGTTCGTTAGCGCTGGCAGCATTTTGGTTAGACAGAGAGGTACTAAATTCCATCCTGGTAACAATGTAGGCATCGGCGGAGATGACACATTATATGCTATGATTGATGGTGCTGTTAAGTTTGAAAGAAAAGATAAAACTAGAAAACAGGTAAGCGTTTATCCAAAACAAGCATAAGAGAAAACTTTGGGCCCCTAATTTTTAGGGGTCTTTGTTTTACTATATGGTTGTTTTATATGTATAATAGAGGAGGTTCTTAAATGTTTGTAGATAGAGCCAAAATATTTATAAGATCAGGAAAAGGTGGAAACGGTTGTGTTTCCTTCAGAAGAGAGCCTTTTGTGCCGGAAGGCGGACCTGACGGAGGAGATGGAGGAAAAGGCGGAGACGTTATTTTCCAGGCTGACAGAAACCTTAGAACTCTTATGGACTTTAGATATAAGAGAAAGTATGAGGC
>JAQXLM010000019.1 GCA_029012125.1 Eubacteriaceae bacterium
AAAAGAACTGGACAAAGAGCTGTATCCGGATTATTCCTATCCGGAATTTACCCCCGATTTAGATGAACCCTTTCGTGAGCCTATCGCGAAGCTGGGTAAAAAAATCACAGACCGTATTCCGCAGAAACTGGGTTTGAAAAAGATAACGAAAAACGACCCGGAATACTGGGGTTTGGCCGGTGTGCTGACTGATGAGGAAGCGGAACTGGCATATAAGCTGGGCGTAAGAAAGCCAAAGACCCTTTCGGAGATAGTCAGTCTTTCCGGTATGGAAGAAAAGGAATGTGAGGCGCTTCTGGAGGAGATGTCCCGCAAGGGTATTCTAGAGTACAACTGGGAGAATGAGGCTCACGAAAAGCAGTACGTGCTGCCTATGTATGTACCTGGTTGCGCGGAATTTTTCAACATGAATGCAAGCATTCTTGAATCTAACCCAGAAATGGGTATCTTCTTTGAGCATATGTCACGTTTGCCTCTGGAGAAAATAACACCTTTCGTTCCGGAAGGTGGAGCGGGTATCGGAATGCACGTAATTCCTGTAGAGAAGGCAATTGAGATGGAGAATGAATCCATTAACCTGGAGCATATTTCATATTGGCTGGATAAATATGAGGGCAAATATGCTGCCAGCCCTTGTTCCTGCAGGCGATCCCGTCTGACTCACGATGAGGGCTGTGCCGACGATCCGGAAGGCTGGTGTATTGCCGTAGGTGACATGGCAGACTATGTTGTGGAGACACAGAAGGATGGCCGCTATATTTCAAGAGAAGAGGCATTGGATATATTCCGTCAGGCGGAAGACAACGGATTCGTACATCAGATCACCAATATTGATGGAGAACATAAGATTTTCGCTATATGTAACTGTAACGTCAATGTGTGTTATGCACTGCGTACTTCACAGCTGTTTAACACTCCTAATATGTCTCGTTCAGCTTACATTGCAGATGTGGATAAGCAGAAATGTGTAGCCTGTGGAAAATGCGTGGAAAGCTGCCCTGCCGGTGCAGTAAAGCTTGGTCAGAAGCTTTGTGATAAAGAAGGCTGTGAAATAACATATCCGAAGATGCCGCTGCCGACGGAGCAGCCTTGGGGCGAGCATATGTGGTCTCACAACTACAGAGATACAAACAGAATCAACTGCTATGATACCGGTACATCACCTTGTAAAACAGCATGTCCGGCACATATTGCAGTTCAAGGTTACCTTCAGCTTGCCAAGGAAGGACGTTATGAAGAAGCTTTGGCACTGATAAAAAAGGATAATCCTCTGCCTGCTGTTTGTGGTCATGTCTGCAACAGACGCTGCGAAGATGCCTGCACTAGAGGCGAGATTGATGAAGCTGTTGCAATAGATGAAGTTAAACGTTTTGTAGCAGAAAGGGATCTGAATGCTGAAACACGATATATTCCTAAGCCGATTATTCCATCTCTGCAGGGCGGATTTGATGAAAAAATTGCAATAATCGGAGCCGGTCCTGCAGGTCTCTCCTGTGCATATTATCTGGCTTTGACCGGATACAAGCCGACTGTTTTCGAGAAAAATGAAGAGCCGGGAGGTATGCTGCGCTACGGTATTCCTTCATATAAGCTGGAAAAGGATCTTCTTGCAGCGGAAATTGATGTCATCCGTGAGATGGGTGTAGAGATTCGCTGTGGCGTCGAAGTAGGTAAAGACATTACAATTGAAGAGCTTAGAAATCAGGGATATAAGGGATTCTATGCCGCTATCGGATGCCAGAAGGGAAGAAAACCCGGAATTCCGGGAGAAAACGCCCAAGGTGCTTATACCGCTGTAGATTTTCTGAAGGAAGCCGGATCGAGAGAAGGCTTCACCTTCCGTGGCGATGTTGTGGTTATAGGCGGAGGTAACGTTGCAATTGACGCTGCAAGAGTCAGCAGCCGTTGTACTGACGCAAAGATTTCCATGTTCTGTCTTGAAGACAGAGAAAACATGCCTGCAAGTGAGGAAGAAATTGCAGAAGCAAAGGAAGAAGGAATTGAACTGAACTGTGGCTGGGGACCAAAGGAAATTATCGAAGAAAACGGTCATGTCAGTGGCGTTGTGTTTAAAAAGTGTACAAGAGTCTTTGATGAGCAGGGCAGATTCTCTCCTGAATACGATGATGACAGTGCAATT
Organism: Eubacteriaceae bacterium; assembly: GCA_029012125.1. Taxonomy (GTDB): domain Bacteria; phylum Bacillota; class Clostridia; order Peptostreptococcales; family Anaerovoracaceae; genus Senimuribacter. The sequence continues at coordinate 2,141 of JAQXLM010000019.1, forward strand.
ACTGTGGCATGCCAGCACGTGATTTTCTCTGTAGGACAGGCTGCAGACTGGGGAAATATGCTGGATAAGCTTCATCTGGAGCTTCGTCCTAACGGTAGTGCACTGGCTAACAGGCTTACATACCAGACATCTGAACCGGACGTATTCGTAGGCGGAGATGTTTATACCGGTCCAAAATTTGCAATAGATGCGATTGCGGCCGGAAGAGAGGGTGCAATCTCTCTGCACAGATATGTTCATGAACACTGTACACTGACTATCGGTAGAAATCGTCGTGATTTTATCCAGCTTGATAAAGAAAACATCAAAATCGACAGCTACGACGCTTCAAAGCGTCAGATTCCTCCTAAAGCAGAAACAAATAGGCAGGGAGAGACCTTCCGAGATCTGTCCTGCAGCCTTACAGAAGAGCAGGTGAAGAAAGAAACTTCACGCTGTCTGTCATGTGGTGCATCAGTAGTGGATTCCAACAAATGTATCGGATGCGGAGTCTGCACAACCAAATGCGTATTTGATGCTATCCATCTTCACAGAGAGCTTCCGGGTGCTTCTGTAATGCGCTCATCAGAGGAAAAGCTGAAATATATAATTCCGAATATGGTTAAACAGTCCATTAAAGTCAAATTCCGTAAAAAATAATAGGCTATGAAATGATTTTGATTTAAAGGAGTATATAATGCATGAGCTTGGAGTAACCTTTCATGTCATGGATCACGTGGAAAAGGTGGCTGAGGAAAACCATGTGTCTCGCGTTCATAAGGTCACGCTGGAGCTGGGCGAAGTCTCGACAGTGATTGAATCCTATCTGCAGAGCTGTTGGACTTGGGCTGCAAAGAAACGACCTTTGTTCCATGAATGTGAGCTGATTGTGGAAAAACTGCCTGCAGTTACTTATTGTGAGGACTGTGAGAAAACATATTCCACCATAGAACATGGCAAAATCTGCCCTCATTGTGGCAGTGAGCATACTTACCTGTTACAGGGAAATGAGTTTAATATTAAAGAAATTGAAGTAGAATAGGAGTGATAATTTATGTTCTTTCAGATTTACGGAGAAACATCCGGATGGCAGCTTCTCGGATGGCTGATGGTTTTTGCCGGACTTGTTGTAATGAATGAGATTGCAAGAAGGTCCAAAGCGGGAGGTATTGCCTGTTTCCTTGTCCTTCCGGCAGCCTTGACTGTGTACTTTATTGCTATTTATATAGGTGCGGCAAAGGGTGCTGAGTGGGCGCTGAACAACGACACTTACGTTCATATGAACAGCTGGTTCCACTATGCAAAGCTGTATGCTGCAACCGCAGGCTGTATCGGATTTATGATTCTTAAGTATCATTGGGGAAAGCTTGGAAAATCCATAAGTTTTAAAGTATTCCCCTTTGTAATCGTTGCAATCAATATTCTTATTGCAGTGGTTTCTGATTTTGAATCTGCTGTTCGTGCAGGCTCTATGGCCGGTGGCTGGTGGCTTTCATCAGAGGGAGTATGGCTTTACGGTGGCTGGTGGAACGTCTTAAACGGTCTTGCAGGTCTTCTTAATATCTTCTGCATGACAGGATGGTGGGGCATCTACTCATCAAAAGACCAGAAGGATATGCTGTGGCCTGATATGATATGGGTATATATTCTGGCTTATGATATTTGGAATTTCCAGTATACATATCTTAACCTTCCTACTCATTCATGGTACTGCGGTCTGGCTCTTCTCCTTGCACCGACATTTGCCGCTGCACTGTGGAACAAAGGTGGATGGATTCAGAACCGTGCAAATACACTGGCTCTATGGTGTATGTTTGCACAGGTATTCCCGGTATTCCAGGATGCAAGTCGCTTTACAACGGTTACTTCCGTATATGCAGAAGGCGGAATTGCCGCAGCTATGGGAAGCACCATGCCGACAGTTGCAGATCCGACAGCACAGGGACTTATTTCTATTGTGTCTATCGCAGTAAATGCTTTCGTATTCGCATACATTTTGAAGAGAGCAAAAGTATTAAAGAAGAATCCGTGGAAGAACGAAATATTTACGGATACAAAGGATTATATAGAGGCTATGAATCGTGCATAATCTCTAAT
>JAQXLM010000020.1 GCA_029012125.1 Eubacteriaceae bacterium
CAGGCTAAGAATGTGGTAATAATGGGTCATAAAACTCCGGATATGGACTGCTTCGGTGCTGCTCTGGGCATTCACAGAATGTGCGTTATGTGTGATGTCAATGCGCACATTGTTATTAATCATGTAAGTGAAGCGCTTAACGAAATATACAAGCTGGCAAAGGAAAGCGGTGCCTATGATTTTATAGACAGTAAAAAAGCCGAGAGCCTTATAGACAATGACACATTGCTTATTCTTGTAGATACTCACCGTGTAAGTTATCTGGAGGATCCGAAGCTGTTATCTTTGACAGAAAAGATAGTTGTAATAGACCATCACAGAAGAGCTGAGGACTGTGTGGCTAACCCTACACTTTCCTACATTGAATCATATGCGTCATCAGCATCTGAACTGGTGACAGAAATTCTGCAGTATACGGCGCCAAAGAAAACACTGGTAAAGCTTGAGGCTGAGGCACTGCTGGGAGGAATCTCTATCGATACCAACAGATTTGCTGTAAAGACAGGAGTAAGAACTTTTGAAGCTGCGGCATGGCTGAAGCGATCGGGAGCCGATACAACTGAAGTAAAAAGATTCTTCAGAGTAGATCAGGAGCAGTTTAAGGTTAGAGCCAACTGTATTGCTGCTGCGGAATTTCACAAGGGTGGAATCGTAACATCAATTTGTGAGGGAATAAATGAAAACGGTCAGATAATAAACTCACAGGTTGCTGATGAGATATTAAACATTAAAGAAGTAAAGGCATGCTTTGTTGCAGGCAGAATAAATGAGAACACTACAGCTGTAAGTGCACGTTCCCTTGGAGAGGTAAATGTGCAGGTAATAATGGAAAAGCTTGGGGGCGGTGGACATCTGACCACAGCAGGTGCACAGGTTGACTGCAGCCCTGAAGAAGCTATTGCCAGAATTATCGAAATGATAGTAGATTAGGAGGAAAAAGAAAATGCAGGTAATACTTTTAAAAGATGTTAAGGGTTCCGGTAAAGCCGGACAGATTGTAAAAGTCAGTGACGGATATGCAAGAAATATGCTTTTACCAAAAGGACTGGCTATCGAAGCAACTGATGCTAATGTAAAGAGTCTGAAGAAGAAGGAAGCCCTGGAAGCAGAGAAGAGGGCAGAGGAAAAGAAGGAAGCACAGGAAATTGCAGAAAAGCTTAAGGATATTAAGATTGTAATAAAAACAAAATCCGGAGAAGGCGGAAAGCTGTTTGGTTCAATCACATCCAAGGATATTGCTGAAGAGACTTTGAAACAGTCAGGTCTGTCAATCGATAAGAAAAAGATTCAGATGAAATCAGCTATTAAGAGCATTGGTACATTTGATATTGACGTGAAGCTTTATCCTGAAGTAGTTGGAACACTGACAGTAGTTGTAACAGACTAACCCGAGGAGAAGAAAATGCTAGAAAAAAAACCACCCCACAACGCTGAGGCGGAGAAATCGGTTTTAGGTGCAGCCTTATTGAGTAAGGATGCCCTTGCTGATGTAATAGAAATAGTTAAGGCTGATGATTTCTACGACAAAGCTCACAAGGAAATATTTGAAGTAATAGTGGATTTGTTCAGAAACAGCGTCTCTGTTGATATTGTTACAGTCTGCGAAGAACTGAAAAAGAACAAGGCTTTGGAACTTGTCGGAGGCAGATCATACATAGCAGCATTGTCATCAGAGGTTCCTTCAACAGCCAATGCAGCAGAATATGCGAAAATAGTTGCAGAGAAGTCCTCTATGAGAAGACTGATAAAGACGGCAGAGGATATTCGCGAAAAGGGCTATGATGAGAGCATGGACGCAGGTGAAATTCTTGACTATGCAGAAAGAGGAATCTTTGAGATTGCGCAGAGCAGACAGGGAAGTGACTATGCACCGATTAAGGAAGTACTGCTGGAAAACGTTGCAATGATCGACAATGCTATCAAAGCACAGGGACAGGTTACCGGCCTGACTACCGGATTCAAGGAACTGGATAAGCTGACATCAGGCTTGCAGAAATCAGATCTGATTATCATAGCGGCGAGACCTGCTATGGGAAAAACAGCCTTTGTTCTTAATGTGGCAGAAAATGCAGCAATAAAAGCAGGTGCTTCTGTTCTGATTTTCAGTCTGGAAATGTCAAAGGCGCAGCTGGGTCAGAGACTCCTGTCTATGGAATCCAGGGTTGAAATGCAGAAATTGAAAACAGGGAATCTGGAAAGAAACGACTGGGACAGAATTAATATGGCACTGGATTCTTTGTCCAAGACAAATATAAATATTGATGACACATCCGGGATCAGTATACTTGAAATGAAAAACAAATGCAGAAGGCTGAAAGCAGAGAAAGGTCTGGATCTGATAATCATAGACTATCTGCAGCTGATGCAATCTGATGGAAGAACAGAAAGCAGACAGCAGGAAATCAGTGCCCTGTCAAGACAGCTTAAGCTGCTTGCAAGAGAGATGAACTGTCCTGTTGTGGTACTGTCGCAGCTTTCAAGAGCTCCTGAAGCACGTACAGACCACAGACCTGTTCTGTCAGACCTGCGTGAATCAGGATCAATCGAGCAGGATGCGGATATAGTAATGTTCCTGTACAGAGATGACTACTATAATAAGGAAAACTCTGAAAAACCGGGAGTGTGTGAGGTAAACATTGCTAAGCACAGAAGCGGACCAACGGAAGTTATAGATTTAACATGGGTTGCCAGATATACTAAGTTTAGTGATCAGGCGTAATACTGCTGTAATTTGAGAGAGGTACAGACATGATGATTACTGAAAACATGAGAGTATGCGAAGTGTTGGATATCAATGAAGGCCTGGAAAAAATACTGGAAAACCACGGGCTGCCATGCCTGGGATGTCCCGGTGCAGAACAGGAAACATTAAAGGAAGCGGCTGAAGCCCATGGGGTTGACATTAAATCGCTTTTGGACGATTTAAACAAATCCCCACTGTAGACGGCTAAATCAACGGAATACAGGGAATAATACATGAACTATATAAAAGAACCGACAAAGGATTTCTATCTTCTTGATTCAAGGATAGAAAACATCTTTATTAATGAATATATGCCGACAGCACCCGGCGAATATGTAAAAGTCTTTATTTACGGATGCATGTATGCAGAGCATAATCTGCCAATGGATAACGCAACCATGGCCAAACAGCTTTCTCTTGAAGAAAAGCAGGTTCAGGAAGCATGGGACTATTGGGAGAAAATGGGTGCTGTAAAGAGGAGATATATCGGACATACGGAAAACATGGAGTATGCCATAGAATATATAAACCTGAAAGAGCTGCTATACGGTAAAAATGTACCGGAGAAAAGGGAAAAGGTAGTAGATGAAGAAGAAATAAGACCGGAGAAAATGTCTGAGGAAACAGTTTCTTTACGAGATTCGTCAGTTAAAGACATGTTCAAGGAAATGGAACGTATTCTGGGAAGAACACTAGACTCCGGAGATATTTCCAAGGCACTGTCGTGGCTGAATGCCGGTGCTTCATCTGAAATGATTTTGCGTGGGGTAAAATACTGTATAGAGCGAAATAAGACAAGCTTCAGCTACCTCAACAAGATAATCACAGAATGGATAAGAGCAGGGCTTAATACAGTAGAGCAGGTTGAAGAGCATCTGGAGGAGATGGATGAGAAATACTACAGATACCGCAGAATACTAAAAGCTCTTGGTTTTACAAGAAATGCAACGGAAAAAGAAAAAGAGCTTATGGACAACTGGTTTGATCATATGGGGTTTTCCATGGACAAAGTGCTGGAGGCCTGTACTAAGACGGCAGGAATATCGAACCCCAATTTCAACTATGTAAATTCCGTTCTTGAAAACTGGAAAAAAGATGCTGAAAGCAGAAACAGTAATTTGAACAAGACACCTGTAATATCACAGGCTGATATAAACAGGTACTATGATTATTTAAGAGAGAAAGCAGAGGAAGAGGCCGATATCAGAAAGGCAGAGGTATATAAAGCCTTACCGAAAATCAAAGAAATCGATGATCAGGTTGCCCAGCTGAGCTATGATCTTTCTGTAGCACTGATAAAGGGAAATGCTGAACAAGAGGGAAAGAAAATCGGAAGCAGAATGGAAGAGCTTGTTGAAGAACGAGCAATACTTCTGACAGAGAATAATTACGAAATGGACTATACCGACATCAAGTACAAATGCGATAAGTGCAATGATACGGGAATAACCGAGTTAGGTGAAAGATGCTCATGCATCAAGCAACGTACAGAAGAGGCGGAAATATGGGTGAAAAAAGAACTTTTAAAAAGATAGTAGATCTGGCGGCACAGGTAGTTTTCTGGCACGATGAAAAACAGATCGAAATGGATCAGTGGTGTAAAAGAGCTGCAGGCACAATAGTAAATGCTGCGGCAGCAATTATTTCACTGCATGATAATATTCAGGCAAGATTTGACAGACTTATGATGATACTCACATATAAGTCTGCCACAAGATTCCATAAGATGAGGGAAAATCTGGAGGGGCAGACAAAGAAAATACTTGGCCACTTCACGATAATACTGCTTACGGCTCTTGCCATGGTTGCCATTATGAACTATTCCACAGGATACGAATATTACTATAACGGACGTGCCCTCGGATATGTAAGACATCAGAGTGATGTAACCAAAATCCTTAATCTGGTGAGTGCTCAGCTATCTGAAGAAGCAGGAGTAAACATCAACATAAACGAGGAAAGTGATATCGAATTTAAACCTGTATTCATATTGGACAAGGAACTTGACAGTATGGACACTGTGCTTAAACGCTTTACTTACCTGACAGACACAAAGGCACAGGCCTACGGTATATATGCAGATGGCAAACGTCTGGTTATATGTAAGGATGCGGAAACGGCAGAAAAGGTTCTGGAAGCAATTAAGGCCGAGTATGTCTCCGATGAAGATAATATAAAATATGAAAGCATCGGATTCAAAGAGGATGTTGAAATAAGAGCAGTAAGCGTCAGTTTGAAGAAAATCAGCAGTTATTCTGCAGCAAAGAAAGCTATTTTAAACGGCGGAGAAAAAGAAATATCATATACAGTCAAATCAGGGGATGCAATATCCACCATATGCGAGAAATATGATATTTCCATCAAAGAACTGAAGAAAATGAATCCGGACCTGGATGTGGATCTTATTCATATAGGAGATAAGCTGATAATCAATAAAGCTACTTCGGCAATTGCCGTAAAAACCGTTTCTATAGAAAAATACGGTGAAAAAATTAAGCATAAGACAAAGTATGTGGAGAATGATTCCATGTATAAGGGAACCACAAATGTTATTCAAAGCGGTAAAGACGGAAAGCGTGCGGTAACAGCCAAAGTTACAAGGGTAAACGGAGATAAAGTAAAGACAAAGGTTATAAAAGAAAAGATTATCACAGAACCGGTTACAGAAATAATAGAAAAAGGTACTAAGATACCACCTAAGACAGCTGCAACAGGTACCCTTACAAACCCTGCACCCGGCCACTCTATCACCAGCTACTTTGGCGTAAGATGGGGTAGAATGCATGAAGGTATTGATTTGGGATGCCCTGTGGGTACATCAGTTCGAGCAGCCGATGGCGGAACTGTAGAATCAGCAGGCTGGCATGATGCATACGGAATATGTATCATAATCAACCATGGAAACGGCATGAAAACACTGTATGCTCATAACAGCGGAACCTATGTAAGCGCCGGAGATAAGGTATATAAGGGACAGGTTATAGCAAGCTCAGGAAACACAGGACGTTCTACAGGACCACATCTTCATTTCGAGGTAATCGTAAACGGATCTGTAGTTGACCCGTTGAACTATATTTAAAGAAGGCAGGCTAATATGAAAAAATATAACCTGGTGGACTATGCCAGACTGTTAAACAACAAGGGGCTTCTTGTAAAAGCAGAAATTGCAGGTATGGAAACTTTGATAGTGGAACACCTGACATACAATTCAAAAGAAGTAATACCGGGCACACTGTTCATATGTAAAGGAGCAACCTTCAAGGAGGAATACCTGGAAGAGGCAATCAACAGAGGAGCAATCGGATATGTCAGTGATAAGCAGTATGAGAAACATAAGGATGTTCCTCATATACTGGTCAAAGATATCAGAAGAGCGATGGCCGACCTGGCAGAGCTGCACACTGATTTTGCATGGCAGAAGCTGAACCTGATAGGGATAGGTGGAACAAAAGGAAAATCCACGTCTGCGTATTTCATGAAATCCATTGTAGATGACTACATGGAAGATATTGGTGGCAGAAAAAGCGCGATTATTTCTTCTGTAGATGTTTATGACGGGAAAATTGCCAGGGAATCGCACATAACGACACCTGAGGCGGTAGAACTGCACAGACATTTCAGAAATGCCATAGACAGCGATATTACCTTCCTGCAGATGGAGGTTTCGTCTCAGGCACTTAAGTATAACCGTGTGGATAACATTGAATTTGACGTTGGCATCTTCCTGAACATTTCTGAGGACCATATCAGCGATATAGAACATCCTGACTTTGAGGACTATTTTGCATCAAAGCTTTTAATGTTTAAGAGAACCAGAAATGCAATTGTTAATCTGGATGCTGACTTTGCCGACCGAATTCTGGAATCGGCAGACAGCTGCAGCAATGTTATGACCTTCAGTACGAAGAATCCTGACGCTGACATCTATGCATATGACATAAGAAAAGAAAGTCTGGAAACGGTATTCAGAGTGAGGACAAAGGATTTTGACGAAGAATTCAGACTTACCATGCCGGGGCTGTTCAATATAGAAAACGCCCTGGGAGTAATAGGTGCTGCGATGTGTCTGTATATTCCTTTGCGCTATATACGAAGCGGACTGTATCGTACAAAGATTAGCGGAAGAATGGAACTGTATACCAGCAGCGATCAGAATATCATAGCAGTTGTGGACTTTGCTCACAATAAGCTGAGCTTTGAAAAGCTGTTCGCATCAGTTAAAGCAGAGTATCCGGATTACAACATCGTTTCCATCTTCGGCTGTCCGGGCAATAAAGCCTTCAGTCGAAGAAAAGATCTGGGAACCATTGCGGGAGGATTCTCCAACAAAATCTATCTGACCATGGATGATCCGGGTACAGAAGATGTGGATCAGATAATAGATCAGATTGCTGAATACGTAGAAAAACAGAATTGCCCTTACGAAAAAATAGTAGACAGAGAAGAGGCAATCAGAAAGGCTGTTGACACTGCAGAAGGAAAAACCCTTCTTGTGGTGGCAGGAAGAGGTCATGAAACAACACAGAAGATGGCTCAGGGATATGTTCCTTGTAAATCTGACAGAGAGTGTGTTTTGGAAACTCTAAATGAATATAATAAAAGAACTTCTCCATGCATATAGTGCATGGGGGGTTTTTTTTATGGAAAAAGAAGCGATTTATATTCTGGACAGATCAAAGATTGAAATCTTGGGAATAAAATCAGTTATTGGTTTTGATGAAGAAGGAATCTACTTGATATTGGAAGATGAGACTCTGACAGTGGGAGGAGAAAACCTGCACGTGGAGGTATTGGAGCTTGAGGAAGGCAGAATGGTGGCTACTGGAAGAATAATCTCACTGATATATGAAAAGAAAAAGGCAAGAACAAGATTTCTGGATAGGTTTAGAAGATGACAGAACTGATAGCAAGAGAATTGAGGGAAGTCCTGACTATGTTTCTCTGCGGCGCAACTGTAATGATGCTGTTCGGCGTAAGGGATAACATTATAAAAAGACTGAATATAAGAAGGGCAGCCGAGGTGTTCGCACACATTCTTTCATGGATATGTGCGGCCTTTCTTTTTTCGGAATTTCTATACAAGGCAAGCTACGGTATTCTCAGGTGGTATGAGGTGGCCGCTTTTGTCACAGGTATGTTATTGTGGAAATCAATGATTTGTGATAAAATACTACTATCTATAGGTATGCGCAAATGGGATAATACGGAGGATAAAGAGAAGAGAGAATATGAGCAGAAAAAAAAGAAGAAGAATAAATCTTCCTAGAATGATTCTTACATGCTTTATAGTTGTCTCTATGGTTATGGTAGGATTATCTGTAAACAACATAGTAAAGCTGAGAGCCGAACAGAAGGAACTTATAGAGCTGAACGAGAAGCTGGCAGCAGAAAAGGCTGCTTTAAAGGAAGAATTGAAGAATGTTAATGACTATGAATATATAGAAGAACAGGCGCGAATTCAGCTAAGGCTGGTTAAGCCGGGAGAAATTCTGTATATTCTGGAAGAAGATGAGGGTAAGGAAGAAAACTAATAATGGCAAAAAAAAGAATAAAAGAGGTAATTGTAGTAGAGGGAAGAGATGATACTGCTGCTATTAACCGTGCAGTAGACGCAGTCACAATAGAAACCCACGGATTTGGTATGCCTGAGACCATATGGCCTGCTATTCAGAAGGCCTATGAAACACAGGGAATAATCGTTTTTACCGATCCGGACTACGCAGGGGAGAAGATAAGAAAGAAAATAATGTCCAGATTTCCTGAGGCAAAACAGGCATTTATGCCTAAGGGAAAGGCTTTGAAGAAGGGAAATATTGGTGTAGAAAACGCAAAACCGGAAGATATTATTGAAGCATTGGAAAGGGCTCGCTGCACCTCGGCTGAGGGAGAGGCTGTGTTTACAGAAGAAGATTTATATGCCGCAGGTTTAATCGGCTGCGAGGATTCAAGAGACAGAAGAGAAAAGCTTGGAAATCTGCTGTCTATCGGATACGGAAACGGGAAAACTTTCCTGAAAAAGCTAAACAGCTTTAATATCTCCAAGGAATACTTCTATGAGAAAATAAAGGAGATTTAATGAAATTATACGCACCATCTACGATAAAAGAGATAAAAGAGAAATACCGGTTCAAGCTATCCAAAAGTCTTGGACAGAATTTCCTGACAGATAAGAATATAATAGACAAAATAATCGATGAAACAGATATTACAGATGAGGATCTTGTAATTGAAATCGGACCCGGACTCGGTGTTCTTACTGCGGAAGCGGCACAGAGGGCTAAGAAGGTTGTAGCCGTTGAAATCGATAAAAATCTTATTCCGATTCTTGAGGATACACTGAGTGAGTATTCAAATGTAGAGGTTATTAACAGGGATGTGCTGAAGACAGACCTGAACGCAATAATCAGGGAGTCCGGTTGCAAGAGAGCAAAGATTATCGGAAATCTGCCATATTACATAACCACTCCCATTATCATGGGTCTTCTGGAGGGGAATGTTCACGCAGACAGCATTACGATAATGATGCAGAAGGAAGTAGCGGATAGAATTAAATCCGGACCGGGAACCAAGGCTTACGGAGCCCTGTCAGTAGCGGTTCAATACTACTGTACCATCAATACGGTTTCCATTGTGCCTAAGGAGGTTTTTTATCCGGCACCAAAGGTGGACTCAGCTGTTCTTCGTCTGGATATCAGAGAAGAAAAACCGGTTTCACTGATAGATGAAAAGATGTTTTTCAGATGCATTAAAGCAGGATTCGGACAGAGAAGGAAGACTCTTTCAAATTCACTGATGGGGGTTGGTGATGTTACGAAAGAGGATGTGGTGAATTGTCTTCAGGCTGTGGGAATTGATGAAAAGAGACGAGCAGAGACCCTTTCTTTGGACGAGTTTGCAGAAATCGCCAATTATTTTAGCAAAAGGGAAAAATAGGGGGAATTATGAATCAAATTAGAGATTTTTTTAACAGATATCTAAAAAACAGTTTTGTCTTTTGCCTGGTATGGGCATTCGGACTGAATTTAATAATAGAAACTTTAGCACGAAAAGGCCTGGGAGGAATTGAGTTCCTGCTGAACAGTCCGGTTATATTTCTGTATAACACTTTGATAATCTTTGCAACACTGGTTATTGCAACGGTTTTCAAACGAAGAGTATTCTTTGTTACAGTAATTACGGCACTTTGGATGAGCATAGGCATTGCAAACGGTGTTATACTCATGCAGAGAATTACACCCTTCACCATGAAGGATCTGAGCAATCTGACAGATGGAATCAGCCTTCTGAGCAATTACTTTTCAAGCAAACAGATTATAATGATCTTTGTAGGAGTAGCTCTGCTGGTGCTGGCCCTGGTACTTCTTTGGATAAAAGCCCCAAAGAAGAAAGGAGAGGTCAACCATAAGAGAAATATTCTGGCAATGCTATTGGTTATAGCTTTGACCTTCGGAGCTACATTTGGTCTGATAAAAGTGAACGTTTTGAGCACTTTCTTCGGAAACCTGGGTTACGCATATTCTGACTACGGCGTTCCTTACTGTTTTATCAATACATGGCTGAATACAGGCATAAAGCGCCCTATTGGCTACAGTGAGGAAAGCGTCAAAGCCATTTTTAACGCAGAAGACTATAACGAGGACGGTACAATGACTCCCGTTCAGGAAGATGTGGATGATCAGTATCCGAATATATTGTTCCTGCAGCTTGAGTCTTTCGTTGATCCGGAACTGTTCAATCATATTACACTTTCCAAGGATCCGGTTCCGTATTTCAGAAGTCTGCTGGAAAACTATTCTTCAGGAAAGCTTAGAGTCCCTGCCTGCGGCGCAGGTACAGCTAATACGGAGTTCGAGGTAATGACGGGCATCAGTGTAAAATTCTTTGGTCCCGGAGAATATCCGTTTAAATCGGTTCTGAAGGAGACACCTGCTGAAAGTGCAGCGGCGGATTTGAAGGCTATGGGCTTCTCAACTCATGCAATTCACAATCATAGAGCTTTGTTTTATAACAGAAACAAGGTGTTCAACAATATAGGATTTGATACATTTACATCTCTGGAATACATGAGTGATGTACCGAAAACTCCGAAGAACTGGGCAAAGGACAATATTCTGGTTAAGCAGATTACAGAAGCAATGAAATCCACGGAGGGAAAGGACTACATATATACCATTTCCGTCCAGGGGCACGGTAAATATCCTGAAGAGCAGTTAATCAGCAATCCGGCAATAAAGGTCACATACGCACCTTCCGAAGAGATAAAGAATAAGTATGAGTACTATGTAAATCAGATATATGAAATGGATCAGTTCCTCAAGTCGCTAACAAAGGCACTGGAAAAGTGCGGAGAGGATGTTGTTCTGGTTATTTACGGAGATCACATCCCTGCTCTGGACGTTTCAGAGGACAGCTATGATGAAAAGAATCTGTACACCACTCAATATGTAATATGGGATAATTTCGGAATGGAGAAAAAGGACAAGAACCTTACAACATACCAGTTAACCGCTGAGGTCTTCGACAGACTGGATATTCATAAGGGAACAGTTTTCAAATATCACCAGCTAAACGATCCTGAAAGCAATAACTATCGTAAGAATCTGAAGACCCTAGGCTATGATATGCTATATGGAAAACATTACATCTACGGCGGTGAAAATCCTTTCCACGAGTCAGGTATGCAAATGGGTGTAAAGAAGATAGAGGTCAAGGAAGTACTGCAAATTGGTGACAAGTATTACATCAAAGGGAAAAACTTCACAGAATACAGCAAGATAACATTAAACGGTAAAGTTCTGAAAACAATCTATCTGAATCCGACACTTCTGGGACTGCTGGAAGAAGTAGATCCCGAGGATGTAAAAGATATGAAAGTAAGTCAGATAGATAAGTCTAACAAAGACATAATAAGTACGACAGAATAAGATGTAGCGCGGCTATTCTGAATGAATGTGTTGAAGGCACCTCAATTTTGAGGTGCCTTTTATTTCAATGCGAAGCAAGCAAAGTATCAAGCATTTATTATTTCATTCCCAACTCAATAAACTCCTTAAGCTTATCCAGGGAAATCTTCTGAAGACGGCATTTTCCGATACTTTCGGGAATTACCATGGAAATCTTATCTCCAAATATCTTCTTGTCCGTTAAGGCATATCTGTAAAGCTCATCGCTGCTGTAGTTCACAGAAAGATCAAAGCCCAGATCGGTAAGTATTTCCTCCAGCTCCGGACTCACATTGTTTGGAGTAAGTCCCATAGCATATGCTGCCCTGGATTCTACAACCATACCCTTAGCCACAGCAAGACCGTGAGAAACAGTGAAAGCACTGAGTTTCTCTATTCCATGACCGATGGTATGACCGAAATTAAGCAACTGGCGAAGCCCTGTATCTCTTTCGTCGGCTTCAACTATAGATTTTTTTATGGAGACACATCGTTGAATAACCTGCTCATAATTGTTATCTTTGATAGCCGGAATAAGATTCTTATCTGAAATGAAGGCGTTTTTCACTGCTTCGGCTTTTCCCTCCAGAATGCTTTCCTCAGAAAGGGTATCAAAGGTGCTATAGTCACAAAGTACCAGTGCCGGCTGCCAGAAAGCACCTACCAGGTTTTTGCCGCCGAGAAGATTTACACCGGTTTTTCCGCCTACAGATGCATCTATTGCCGCAAGGTATGTAGTCGGAATCTGAACATAGGAAATACCTCGCATGTATGTGGATGCGGCAAAGCCTGCAATATCTCCCACTATTCCGCCGCCAAGAGAAAGAATAATATCAGTTCTGGTAAAGCAGTCTTCTGCCAAAGCCTCCAGAACCCTGGCATAGGTGTTGAGATTTTTGGAATGTTCCCCGGAGGGAAACACCACCTTAGTTGTCTGATAACCGTAGTCTCTTAGAGAATTAACAACTGTATCGGCATACAGAGTGTTTACAATACTATCGGTGATAACACACGCTTTACATTTCGGAAATATCTTAGAAACGTATTGACCGATGTCCTTCAGGATGTCTTTTCCTATGACTATTTCGTATGGAGTTGATGTCGATACAAGGAATTTTTTCATTGATTTTCCCCCAACATTTCTCACAAAACTCAGGGCTTTGTGATATACTGTTCTGTAACGGATAACCGAATTGTAACACAATTCAGGAATATTTGCAAAAGGGGTAAAATAAAAATGGGGTACATGATTGATGAGCTTTTGATGCTGTTTGCTGTTTACAGTATTCTGGGGTGGATTATAAATGTCAGCATATATAACTTGCTGGAAGGAAGATTCGACCACAGAAGTATATGTAAGGGACCATACGCAGCATCCTTTGGAATAGGAGGCATCGTGATTTTAGCGTGTTCGGAAATGGCTTCCCAATCTATTATAGGTGTTTTCGGAATGGGCGTAGTCGTTGGGCTTTTAATACAGATCACAGCAGCGGTGCTGATAAAAGCATTCTGTGGCCAGTGGCTGGTACTGCACAGATGGTATTATATTCCCATGTTCGGAATTGCCAGTGTGCTGTTATACTACCAGGTAAATCCCCTTGTCCTTGCCGTCACAAACAGCATTTCACCATGGATAAGACTAGCAGTGCTTCTGGCCTTCTGGATGAACTTCATTCCGGATGTAATTGATGGCATTGCAAAGATGACAGAATTCAGAAAGAAAACAAATATCGCATAAACAGGTATATTAACCATAAATTTAATGTAGTAGGAGAAAGAAAGTAAGTAAATGTCAAAATTCAGCGTTAGAAAACCATTCACAGTATTTGTGGCTGTAGTGTTAATACTAATAACCGGCGTCGTTTCATATACTAAGATGACACCTGATTTGTTACCGGATATCGACATGCCTTACGTTGTTGTAATGACACCTTATCCGGGAGCAACTCCGGAAAAGGTGGAAACCTCTGTTACCAAGCCTATAGAGCAGAATATGGCGACTTTGACAGATATTAAAAACATTCAGTCGGTTTCCAATTCCAACTATTCTATGGTAATGATGGAATTTGAGGAAACGGTCAATATGGACACCATAGCAACGGACATTCTGCAGAAGATAAATCTGGTAGAAGGCAACTGGGATGATATGGTTGGTACTCCAACAATTCTGAAAATCAATCCGAATATGATTCCAATCAGATCTGCAGCCGTTGGATATAAGGGAATGAACAGAGCAGAGCTTTCCGAGTTTGTCAGTGACACCCTTATGGGTAAGCTGGAAGGAATTACAGGTGTTGCAAGTGTCAGCGCATCAGGTATTCTGGAGGAAAAGGTTAATGTAGTAATCAGTCAGGAAAAAATTGACAACATTAACAATGAAATTCTTGCTCAGGTTAATGCTTCACTGGCCAGTGCACAGAATGAACTGGATAAGAATCGGGAAGAGCTGGAGAAGGGTAAGGCAGGTGTTGAAGAGGCCAGGGCCAACCTTGAACAGTTAAAGGCAATGTTGCCGGAAGAACAGTATAATGCTCAGAAAGAGGAACTGGATAAATCGGAAAAAGAACTATCCAAGGCTGAAAAGCAGCTGGATTCAGCACAAACGAAGCTGGACGCACAGGCAGCACAGGCCAGAGCAGATGCGGATATCGGAGATAAAATAACGTCAGACATGATTGTAGGAATTCTGAAAGGACAGAATTTCTCCATGCCGGCAGGTTACATAGAGGAAAAAGGCGTAAGCTATCTGGTAAGTGTGGGAGATAACATAACTACAGAGAAACAGGCAGAAAAGCTATACCTGTTTGACACAGGAGTAAGCAGTGTAGGCAAGGTTTATCTGAAGGATGTTGCAGATATTTTTGTAAGTAATAACGCAGATGATATATATGCCAAAGTCAACGGAGAAGACGGAATCGTATTGCTTTTCTCCAAACAGTCAAATTATGCTACTGCAGAAGTATCCAACAACATAGAAGAGAAATTTTTACAGCTAGAGGGTCAATATGACGGATTAGAATTTACAAATCTGATGGATCAGGGTGAATACATCGATTTGATTGTAAAATCCATATTCAGCAGTCTGCTTTGGGGCGCACTGTTTGCATGCATAATCCTGTTCCTGTTCCTGAGAAGCCTGAAACCGACAATCATAACAATATGTAGTATTCCAATAAGTATTACAGCAGCTGTTGTACTCATGTATTTCACAGGAATATCCATAAACCTGATTTCCATGTCGGGTCTTGCAGTATCAGTAGGAATGCTGGTAGATAACTCGGTAGTAGTAATAGAAAACATAGTAAGGCTGAGAAGACAGGGAATTCCGGCGCCTAAGGCGGCAGTAGCCGGAGCTAAACAGGTAAGTGCAGCCATCACTGGCTCAACACTGACTACCGTATGCGTTTTCGTTCCTATTGTATTTACGACAGGAATAACGAGAGAACTGTTTACTGACATGGCTCTGACCGTTACATTTACATTGATGGCCAGTCTGCTGATTGCTTTGACACTGGTACCTTCAATGGCTTCAAGAATGCTGGTGAATGTTGGGGAAAATGAAGGACGGTTCTATAACAGCATAGTTGAAAAGTATGAAAAAACTTTGATATTTATGCTGAACCACAAGCTTCCTATACTTATTGTAACTATCGCCCTTCTTGGAGGAAGCATATACGGCGCGTATGAAAAAGGTTTCATTTTCATGCCGGAAATGAGTGCACCTCAGCTTCAGGCAACTATGGAGATGCCGAAGGACAGCACTGTAAAGGAAATCCGTGAAGAGGCGGATAAGGCGAACAAACTTATGGGAAAAGTAAAAGAAGTTGAAACTGTAGGAACAATTGTTAATGACAGTCAGACTCAGATGATGGGCGGTGGAGCAGCAAACAGCGCATCCTTCTATATTATACTGAACCGGGATATGGAGAGAACCAGCTCAGAGATTGGAAAAGAAATTGAAGAGAAGTGCAGCAATTTAAAAGGCACAGTCTCCGTTTCAGGAAACGACATGACAAGCTACACCTCTGCATTGGGAGGTAACGGTGTTGAAGTGAAGGTATACAGCTCTGATATAGATGACCTGCAGGCATCAGCAAAGAAAATAGCCAGCAAACTGGAAAATGTTGAGGGAATCGGCGAAGTGTCAAATGGGATTGAGGAATCTGACAGGGAGTACCACTTCAAGGTTAAAAAGACAGAAGCTATGAAGAAGGGCTTAACTGTAGCCCAGGTTTATTCTGCAATCGTTGATGCGATGACATATGAAGATACAGCCACATCTGTAACCTGGAAAGGTAACGAGTATGATGTTATCGTTTCATCAGAAAAGAAAGACGCCCTGACACCTGAAGAGATGAAAACTCTGGTATTATCCGTCGAAGGAGCAGACGGCAGCATTCAGGAGGTAGAGCTTTCAGATATAGCAGAGTTAGTTGAAAAGGATACTCTGAAATCTATCAGAAGAGACAATCAGAGAAGATATCTGACAGTAAGCGCCACCCTGAAGGACGGATACAACATTACAAAGGTAGCGGCCGATGCGGAGAAGGCCGTAGATAAATGTAAGCTACCGGCAGGAACATCTGTTGAGTTTGCAGGAGAGAATGAGACTATTATGGAATCAATGAAGGATCTGTTCCTGATGCTGGCATTGGGAATCCTGTTTGTTTATCTTGTGATGGTAGCACAGTTCCAATCGCTGAAGTCTCCGTTCATTATTATGTTCACCATTCCGCTGGCATTTACAGGTGGTCTTCTGACACTGCTGCTGTTCGGAAAAGAAATAAGCGTAATCGCTATGCTAGGCATGATAATGCTTACGGGAATAATAGTAAACAACGGTATCGTTCTAGTCGATTATATAAATCAGCTTAGAGAACAAGGACTGACAAAGAGAGAAGCTATAGTAGGAGCGGCAAAGACAAGAATCAGACCTATTCTGATGACCTCTGTAACTACAATCCTTGGCCTTGTTGTAATGGCCCTTGGAAACTCGACAGGAACAGACATGATGCAGCCGATTGCACTGGTTTGCATCGGCGGTCTGACATATGCAACTTTACTGACTCTGTATATCGTTCCAATAATCTATGACATAATGAATGGAGAAGAATATAAGTTTATCTCAGAGGAAGAATTAACATGAAGATTGTAATATGCGAGAGTGATGGTTTTTACAGATTTCTGTATCAGGAAATCATTGCACACATTGCTGCAGAGAACGGAATCAAAGCGAATATTATTTCCCTTTCTAACGGAACGGAGCTTATTGAACTAGCCCAAAAGGAGCCTGATACCATAGACCTTCTATACCTTGCAATGAGGCTTGATGATGCAGACGGAATTGAAATAGCGAGGAAGCTTAGAGACCTGAGAGAAAACTGCGGAATAGTATTCGTCACAGGTAACAATACCGGTTTAAGCGAAGCCTTTGATGTGAGAGCGGTAAATTACATAGTTAAAGGGAATATAGGAATAGAGCGGTTTAAAGAGATTTTTCTTCAGGCAATTCACAGGATGGACGCTTTGAAAGGTGAGCAGCTGAGACTGATCAAGGAAAGGCAGGCTGTTCAGATTCCTTTAAGTGAAATAATGTACTTTGAGGTCTTTAATCGAGTGGTGATAACTTACTACACAGAAGATAAAGTCCGAAAGAAGATAGAAACCTATGGAAGCCTGAAGAAAATAGACAGTCAGCTGAGCACTGATTTTATTAGAGTGCACAACTCATACATTGTTAATATGAAATATGTAAAATCGGTTTTTGCTCATGAAATAGAAATGGAGGACGGCGCAAGAATACCTCTTAGCCGTAGCCATAAAAAAGACTTTCTTGCCCGATGGGGAGCAGATTATATGAGGTAATAATGAAATTCACGAAAATGCAAGGCACGTGTAACGATTTCATTGTAATCAACAATGAAGAGGAAAAGATTTCTGCGGAGAGAATGCCTGAGCTGACCAGCTTTCTGTGTCAGAGAAGGGTTTCCGTAGGAGCCGATGGTATGATGTTCATATCAAAAGCCACGAAAGATGCAGATGTAAAGATGAATTTCTATAACGCCGACGGAAGCAGAGGAGAAATGTGCGGCAACGGAGTTAGATGTGCGGCAAAATACTCATATGACAATGGTCTGTATTCAGACAGCAGAGAACTTAGAATAGAAACAGATGCCGGAACGGTAAAAGTCTGGCCCGTAGGCTCGCAGCATTACAGAGTCAGGCTGAATCCTATAACAAAAGTAAAGCCTGACATTACTCTGGAACTGGAGGACAGAAGTGTAAAGGGATGGTATATTGAACTGGGAAATCCGGGACTCCCTCATTTTGTTTTATTCTATGACGGATTACGTAATGAGAAAGAGTCGGCTCTCTGGCATCTGGGGAGAAAGATTAGACAACATAGCACTCTGAAAAGGGGAGCAAATGTTAATTTTGTTCAGATAACGGGATGGAACAGTGCCTTTATCAAAACTTTCGAAAGAGGAGTTGAAGATTTCACATATGCCTGCGGTACGGGGGCAGGAGCAGTTGCAGCTGTGCTGTCAATGAAAGGCATAATGGGCGGAAGGTGCATAGAAATATGTTCAGCAGGAGGCACTCTTAAGGTAGACCCGGTTGAGAAAGATGGCGTAATAAAAGACTTATTCCTGACAGGAGATGCAGTAACAGTTTACGAAGGAGAGATAAGATGAAGCAAAAGAAAGAGACCCGGTTTCATCATGGGCTGATTACGTTGATAGGGACTATAGTGATTATGTTTATACTGGTGGTGTGCTATGATGCATCACCTCATATTCCCCTTATTCTGGGATGTACGGTCGCAGGACTCATGGCTAAGTATCTAGGTTATACCTGGGAAGAAATACTGGATGGCCTGATAAAGGGAATAATACCATCTTTGGAGGCCATGATAATACTTGTCTTAATCGGTGTTCTGATAGCTACATGGATAGGTGCAGGTACAGTCCCTGCTATGATTTACTACGGCTTAAATCTGATATCAGCGAAATACTTTGTGGTTGCAGTAATGATAATATGTTCGATAATAGCTATGGCTGTAGGTTCATGGGGAACTGTAGGAACCGTGGGGCTGGCATTTATGGGAATAAGTGCTGTTCTTCAGATTAATCCTGCGGTGACTGCAGGTGCCATAGTATCAGGTTCATATATGGGAGAAGCTGTTTCCCCTCTTTCCGATGCAACTAACCTGGTTGCAGCAGTTGGAAGAAAACCTATATTTCAGGTAGTAAAGCATGAAGTGAAGCTGATTATCCCGACTTATTTAATTGCAGCAATAGGATATGTAATAGTAGGTCTGAGAAATGCACCCAGAGATGAAGAGGCAATCAGCCGGAACATAGAACCGTTGCTGGACAGTATTTCAGAAAATTTCAGTATAGGGCCACTGACCATGCTGCCAATGGTACTTATGATTTTGTGCATCCTGATAAAGGTTCCGGCCATACCTTCAATTCTGGTAGGAATCATTGCGGCAATGACTCAGGCGGTAGTTGCTCAGCAGATGGATTTTGCTGTGTTGATTGATTCATGCTATTCCGGATATGAATCAGCAACAGGCGTGGAGATGTTGGATGAGCTGCTGTCTGCCGGAGGAATTACAGATATGATGTATGCGGTGACAGTGATTCTCGCAGCTATGGCTTTTGGTGGACTGATGCAGAGCACGAACCAGATGGGAGCGGTAATTTCTCCAATCATTTCTAAGATTAAGACCGGCGGAGGTATGGTTCGCCTTACAACCATATCATGCATAGCAATGAACATAATCCTTCCGGATCAGTATCTGGGGATTTCCGTTCCCGGACAAATGTATGGAGAAGAATTTGAGAAAAGAGGCATAGACAAACTGTTTATGACGGATACACTGTGCTGTGCTGCAACAGTAACTTCTCCATTGATTCCATGGAACACATGTGGTGCATATATGATGACAGTGCTGGGTGTAAGTGCAATGCAGTATTTTAAATATGCATATTTTAATGTTCTGTCGATTTTTATAGTTTTCATTTTCGGTGCCTGGCTGGCGTCAAGAGAGGGAAAACAAAGGAGGAAAACATGTTAGTAAAAGACGAAAATGCAAGAAAAGCAGAGACCTGGTTTGGACTTAATAAGCCTGAAAAAAAAGAAACTGAAGTTGATGCAGTAATTTTTGGAATCCCTTTTGATGTTGTAGAAATCGCACCACCTCTTGATCCGTCTCTTGCAGCAATGTACGCAGGAAGAAAGATTGTTCAGGAAGGCTGGGGCTACTGGGCAGACCAGATTGGTAAACTGGAAAGAAAATAGGCATAGAAAAATGAGACCCATCATTTGTGATAGGTCTCATTTTTTATTATTTTAAAGCTGCGATATATCTGTTCCAGAAGAACTACTCTCATCATCTGATGAGGAAAGGTCATTTCCGAGAAGGATAGCTTGAAATTCGCTCTACTACTGACCTGGGAGGAAAGCCCAAGACTTCCGCCGATGACGAAAGCTACATTACTGATACCATCAATTCCAAGAGTCTCTATTTTTTCAGCAAGCTTCTCCGAGGAAAGCATTTTTCCTTTAACCTCAAGGGTTATGACATACATGTTATCTTTAATCTTTTTTAGAATCTCTGCACCTTCGGCATCCTTTACTGCAAGTTCTTCAGCCGGACCGGCTTTATCCGGAAGGCGAGATTCCTTTAGCTCCACAATGTCCAGGGTACAGTAGCCCTTCAATCTTTTGGAGTATTCTGCTACTGCATCTACCCAGTATTTTTCCTTTAGTTTTCCTACACAAATAACTGAAATATTCATACTTACACTTCCATATATACACTTGCCTCATCCCTTGGGATTACGCACATTTTAACATCCTTGTCCAAATAATAATCTTCTTCAAACAGAATATTCCGAATAGTAAGATATGCCTGCTGTGGCGTATTGTTTTCCTTGCTTAAGTGGGCAAGGGCAACCTTAAGTGGCTCTCGGCCATCTCGGCAGTTAAGAACATGGCAGATACAGTCCCCGGCAGCCTCGTTAGAAAGATGCCCCTCATTTCCCAGAATTCTTCTTTTTAGAGAATAAGGGTATGAGCCCATATTCAGAATGTTAACCTCATGGTTTGCTTCTAATATCAAAGCATCAGCAGTCTCGGCATGCTGCAGGATTTCATCTGTGACATAGCCTGTATCTGTTATTATAGTCAGCTGGCGGCTTCCCGATCTGATGGAAAATCCTAGAGGGTCTGCAGCATCATGAGACAGAGCGAATGGAAATATGGTAATATCCCCAACATTAATCTCCTGACCGGCCGAAATCAAAGTCGTTTTATTCGATTCCACCTTATCGGAAATTGCCTCATAGGTGCCGGTTGAACAGTATATCTGAGCGTTGAGAGCAGTCCCGGATACTTTCTTCAGGCTCTTAACATGGTCAATATGTTCATGGGTGATAAAAATACCCTTAATATCTTCAGGATAGACACCTCTGTTTTCCAATCGCTCTAATATTCTCTTTCCTGCAATTCCAACATCAATAAGAATACTTGTACTGTCGCTTCTCACCAGATAGCAGTTTCCTGAGCTGCCGCTGGCAATGGAGCAAAACCTTAAAGCCATGTATTTATCTCCTTATTTTCCCTTTTTTTCGCTAAATCATTCTATCATATATACCCGGGAAATTAAACTTTTTTTCGCTGTATATTTCTTTTGGAGAGCAAACTATTGATTTTTGGGCAAAAATAAGAGATAATTAAATGTCAAATTTGTGTGAGGGGATTAATATGGCGATTTTACGTATGTATACCGATGGAGCATGCAGAGGTAACCAGAGTGAAAGCAACTATGGTGGCTGGGGGACTATTCTTGAGTTTGGAGACCATAGAAAGGAGCTTTACGGAGGAGAGATTAATACTACAAACAACCGGATGGAGCTGACCGCTGTAATTGAAGCTTTTAAGGCTTTGAAAAAAGACGGGCAGGAGATTGAGGTGTTTACTGACAGCGCTTATGTTGCAAACTGTTTCAGAGAGAAATGGTACGAGAGCTGGGAAAAAAACAAGTGGCGAAACGCCGCGAAGAAATCTGTTGAAAATCAGGAGATGTGGAAAGAACTGCTGGAGCTGGTGCGAAGACACCGGGTTACTTTTTTCAGAGTGAAGGGACACGTTAATCTGAACAGCAAGTCGACAGATTTTGATAAACTTTATGAGAAATTCGTCAGCTGGAATGGAGCACGTTTTAGCTTTGATGATTTCAAATATATTACAGGCATGAACAATCGTGCTGATGAATTAGCAAATATGGGCATAGACCACATTAAAGGAGAGGAATAATATGGAAAGAAGAGTAGGAACTGTTTCCAGAGGTCTTAGAGGACCGATTGTTAAGGTAGGAGACGACCTGAGCCAGATTGTTATTGACACAGTAATGGATGCTGCAAACGCAGGTGAATTCACAATTCAGGATAAGGATATTATCGCCGTTACTGAATCAATTCTGGCAAGATCACAGAATAACTACGCAACTAAAGAACAGCTGGCAAAGGATGTTGAAGCTAAACTGGGCGGAGGAACAATAGGTGTTATTTTCCCAATCCTAAGCAGAAACAGATTTGCAATCTGCCTGCGCGGCATCGCAAGAGGAGCTAAGAAGGTTGTTCTTCAGTTAAGTTATCCTTCAGACGAAGTAGGAAACCACCTGGTAGATATCGATCTTCTTGACGAAAAGGGAATCAACCCATATTCAGATGTACTGACTCAGGCTGAATTTGAAAATCTTTTCGGAAAATCCGCACACACTTTTACAGGCGTGGACTATGTAAATTACTATAAGGGAATAATTGAAGAAGAGGGAGCAGAGGCAGAGGTTATTTTCTCAAACAACTGCAGAACAATTCTCGATTATACAAAGAAGGTACTTACATGTGATATTCACACAAGAGCAAGAACCAAGAGACTTCTTAAGGCTGCAGGAGCAGAGGTTGTTTTAGGAATGGATGATCTGTTAACCTCAAGTGTTGACGGAAGCGGATACAATGACAAGTACGGAATCCTGGGATCCAATAAGGCAACAGAAAATTCAATTAAGCTGTTCCCTGTAAACTGTCAGGAATTCGTTGAAGGCATTCAGAAGAAAATCAAAGTTCTTACAGGAAAGACTGTTGAAGTAATGGTATACGGTGACGGTGCATTCAAGGATCCGGTAGGAAAAATATGGGAGCTTGCTGACCCTGTAGTATCACCGGGATACACTGCTGGTCTTGAAGGAACTCCAAATGAAGTTAAACTTAAATATCTGGCAGACAATGAATTCGCTGATTTATCCGGTGATGAACTTAAGGATGCAGTAAGCGATTACATCAGAAATAAGGATGAGCATCTGGGAGATGCAATGGTAGCTCAGGGAACTACTCCAAGAAGACTGACTGACCTGATCGGATCTCTTTGCGATCTGACAAGCGGAAGTGGAGATAAAGGAACACCGTTCATCTACATTCAGGGATACTTCGATAACTATACGAAATAAAACAACATGTTATTATGAAAAAAGGGACTTCGCCCTAACGGATAAGGCTTTCCGTTAGAGAGACAGTCCCTGTTTCATTCCATAAAAGTATTCATTACGTATAGGTGTTCATTCCTACAAAACAGAAAATCTCTTGGTAGCATTCAGGTACTGAACCAGCACTCCAAAGTTTGCATAGTAGTATGAATACTTGTCCTTCTTCTTTACCTCTACAAGGTTTGCCTGAATCAGTTTCTTTACATGCTGGGAGATGGTTGCCTGAGCGTAACCGAAAACTTCAACCAGTTCCTTGTTGCATACGGGCTCCAGAGATTGATTCGACTGCATGATATATCTGAAAATTTTCAGTCTTACAGGATGGGCAAGAGCGTCGGAAACGCAGGCAATAAGCTCTATATCCTTGTCTTCGATATTATACATATCTCTTCTTATTCTCATAAGTACCTCCAAATATTACAGTAGGTATATGACAATAATATACTACAGAACGCCAATTTTCGCAACGAAGTTTTGGTGCAAAAATATTTGCACCGGAACTTGGAATATTGTATAATACCCTTTGGGAGGCTATTATAGGAGGCAATATCAGATGAACGAAGAAGGCTATAAAAGAATAATACAGGAACTGATAAAACTTCTGGACGCAGGAGTCTATATTGTTGATGAAAACGGCATCGGGACATTTTATAACGAAGCGATGGCCAAGCTGGAGCAGATAGATGTGGAGGACGTCCTTGGTAAGGAATTCCACAAGGCGTTTCCCGGCATTAACTTGTCTGACAGTACTATGTACCAGGCATTGCGTAAGAATATCTC
>JAQXLM010000021.1 GCA_029012125.1 Eubacteriaceae bacterium
CACGACATTCTGTCCATATTTTTTGAGCTCTGTACTTAAATTTGAAAGAGAATTCTCTCCAAAATATAACTTTGTCGGATTACAATAAGTAAAATTTCCTAACACAATTTGCTCCTTTTACTTTACACAAGGTCATTTCTCTGCTATTCTAATACCTGAACCTGACTTTAGGTCAAGTAGTTTTTGAATTTTTTTTGCAAAGAGAGGTTTTTATGTATACAATCGGTCAAATTTCAAAGATGTTTGGTTTGCCTATTTCAACATTAAGATACTACGATAAAGAAGGGCTTTTTCCGAATATGGAACGTTCTTCCGGTATTCGCAAATTTTCAGATTCCGAAATAGAAGCTCTTCGTGTGATTGAATGTCTCAAGAAAACCGGCATGGAAATCAAAGAGATCAAACAATTTATGGACTGGTGCGTTGAAGGCTCTTCTACCTATGAAAAACGCAAGGAGCTGTTTGAAACAAGAAAAGATACTCTTGAGAAGCAAATGCTGGAGCTTCAGAAAAACATGGCTATGATTCAGTTTAAGTGTTGGTATTATGAACAGGCCTTAGCCGACGGAAATGAAGATCGATTAAACGCTATCATTCCTGACAGACTTCCTCAAGATATAAAAGCACTCTATGACTTAGCACATTCATAACTCATTTAGTATGTATTAAGGCGATTACTCATCGCCTTTTTTCTATTCTTTTCTACATTCAACTAATTTTCCGAGAAGGCCGAAGCATATTGCTCCAGTGATAGTCAGCACTATCCCCTTAAGTGTTCTAAGGAACATAATCACATAGCCGACTTTGTGAATGCAACATATCACTGTTCCAAAGATCTGTTTCGGTTTCACTATTCCAGGATCTGCAACGCTGTTGTTGTCTCCCTTGGTTATATAACCGTCGTCTGTTTTCTCAATTACTCTGTGAGTTATTATTGTATCCTTCGCCTTATATGAAATAATATCACCGGTTTCCGGCTCTTTCGTCTGGCAATCCACCAGACACACACTGCCCACAGGAAGCTCAGGCTCCATGGAGCCTGAGACAATCACATAGGGATTTATGTCAAGAATTACAATCAGAAAACCCAGTCCCAGTATCAGTGAAACTGTCACTGCCAGCAGCATAGCTTGTATTACCTTATATATCCTTATCGCCATTTCTCCTCCTTATCAGCTGCTCTATCCCTACAAGGCTCGCTGCCGTAATCAAAGCCCAGATCCATATTTCAGTATCATCTCCTGTCTTTACTGCTCCAACGCTTCCCGGTTCTTCATCTGCAACTGCTTCTGCTTCAACAGTAATTCCCATTACATTGCTTACTCTCCATTGCCACTCCTGCGGGAAGTCAAAGCCCTGGCAGATTTCAACGCTCTCGTTTTCTTCAAAGGGCTTCTTGTAGTAGAACCAGCCATCCTTGTATGTCCAGTTATCTTCCCAGCCGTAGCAGTACTTTAGGATATTTATCTTCTGTGTTTCTGTCTTTGCAAAAACTCTGAGCCTCAGGTTACACTCGCTGCCTTTGTTTGTTATCACAGAAATATATGAAGTTCTATCTCCTGCCTTTATACGCACGAGCTCCGGCGTTTCATATCGTCTGCCATCCCTTTCCTGAAAGCTTTCAACTGAAATCTTAACCTTTCCCTCTCTTGCACTGCCACTGAGATTCTCAAAATCTGAAGATGCAGCAAAGGCAGGCTGCACCATCATGCTTAATAAAATGAAAATGACTGCCGCTAAAGACAGCCATTTCGTCTTAATATTTTTATTTCCAGTCACCTGCCGCACCTCCCTCCAATGTGTTGATTACAACTGACTTATGACTGAAATACTGCCAGTTGTCCTTTTCATTTATGAAAGTAAACTCTCTGTAGTTTCCTTCTTTCATCACTGATGAGCTTACCTCTTTGAATCTGCTTACCGGAATTTCTGTTACAGTATAATCATCTTCCGGGAATTTTTCTTTCGGACCTGTGGCAATCCAGTAGCCCCCGGACTTCGAAAATGTCCAGCCTGCTGATGCCTTTTCATCATCAAAGGTCACTGACCTGTACCAGACCTTACCGGTGCCCCCTGTTATTTTGAAAAGGAACGTAGGCTTTCCGTGTCCATCTCCCAGCTGAACAGCTGAATCAGGAATCTTCTTTACAATCCTGATTTCCGGCACCTTAACCAGCGTCGTTGTCACCTCATTTGTCGTTACAGTCAGGTTATTTTCATATGAAACATTAGCCGTGTTCTTAATCGTGACTGTATGTTCTTCAAAGTCTTCGACTTCTGCTGTGACTGTAAACTTCAGAACCTGTCCGTTATAATTGACGGTATTTGTTCGCCAGGCATCACCCATTGTGAAGGTAAGTTTTCGTGTAGATTCGTCGTATGACAATGTCCCCTGTGAAGTGATATTAGTTCCGCTGCCGTTTGTGAGCTTTGCACTTTTGTAGATAAGATGCTCCGGAAGAACATCTGTAAACACCAGCTTTCCATACACTGTCATCGCGGTCTTGTAAAAAGTACCCATGGTGTGACTTATGGTGT
>JAQXLM010000022.1 GCA_029012125.1 Eubacteriaceae bacterium
ACAGTATACACAGCCGTTTACACAGTAGTTGGAAAGATATAGAGGCGCAAACATTACGATTCTGTTACCGTAGAAGTCCTTCTTAATCTGCTGAGCCAGAGCGAACAGCTCGTCCAGCATTTCCGGGTCTTCGCAGGCAAGAAGAACAGACGCTTCTCTGTGATCGATACCTTTTCTCAGTGCAGCCTTGTCAAGAATTGCACGAACAAGCTCTTTGTTATCCTTATTCTCGTCTGCATACTTCAAAGTATCCAGAATCTCTTCATGACATATGAATTCTTCTGCTTTCAGTGATTTAGGGTTATACATTTTATTTATCATCTCCATTCTTCCGATCAAATGTCGGGTAATTACCTTTGATTTTTTCTATCTTATACCCAATTTTCTCCATATTTAAACATAACCGGTCAAGGCTCTCGGCAGTCTCGCAGCCTGTAGCCAGCTTGTTGTCGTATATGTTGTACTTCTTTCTCACGGAAACAGGGGATAGATTAGGCATAACAACATTGGCGCCGGCTCTGATTCCCTTAGCTCTTCCATCCTCTGAGGCAGTTCCCAGAGCCGTTGTTGCAGGTAAAAGCACCATAGGATTCATAAGTCTGATAATGCTTATCAGCTTCAGAGTCATTTCAACAGAGCCCTGAGCCTCATTGACAAAGGGTGTATTTGAAGCAGGAATGAAAGGACCTATGCCAACCATTTCCGGCTGAAACTCCTTAATGAACATCAAATCACCTATGATATTGTCTATGGTCTGGAAAGGACTTCCCACCATAAATCCGCATCCGGTCTGAAAGCCTGAGGATTTCAGGGCTCTCAGGCATTCTATCCTGTTTGAATGGGACATTTCTGCAGGGTGAAGCCTGCCGTAGTGCTTCGGGTCTGCTGTCTCATGACGAAGCAGGTATCTGTCCGCACCGGCAGCACGAAGCTTCCTGTAACTTTCCGGCGTGCGCTCGCCTATGGAGAGTGTAAGAGCACAATCCGGGTAATTACCTTTGATTTGTTCTATCAAAGGTACCAGCCTTTCATCGGTCCAGTAAGGGTCTTCGCCACCCTGCAGTACAAAGGTGCGAAAGCCCAGCTCATGGCCTGTTTCACAGCAGTTAAGTATTTCCTCCTTTGACAATCTGTATCTGTCTGCCTTTTTATTGCTGCATCTGATGCCACAGTAGTAGCAGTCGTTCTTGCAGTAGTTTGTGAATTCTATCAGACCACGAATGTATACACTGTTTCCATAGGTACGGCGTCTGACCATGTCCGCCTGTTCTCTCAGATACTCTGCGGTTTCATTACTGTTGTCCTGAAGAAGCAGCTTCAGCTCTTGGGGGTCAAGCATGGTATCTGCGGTCAGTCTGTCTATTGTTTTTCTCATTTTTTCTGTATTTTGCATAGAACACATTATACCACAGATTTACACATTATATATGTGCCGAAAGAAGAAAAATATTGTAGAATATATGATGTTTTGATAAAATAGATATGTTAAAAAGTTTAATTTGAGGGTCGCATATGATGAAGAAAGTATTGATTGGAGCAGGGCTTGTGATAGCAGCTCTGGTTGGAATATACATATGCATTTGCCTGGGCACGGAAATTACCGTAAAGGGCGGCGACGTCTCTATCGAAGCAGGGGAAGACTACGAGGATCTTGGCTATGAAGTGACTTTGTTCGGTAAAAGACAAGATGTGAGTGTTGATTTTGATGACAATGTTGACAGCACCGTGCCGGGGAAATATGTAATCGAGTATACTATCCGCTGGAATCCGTTGAAAAAGGCTGAGAAGGTTGTGGAGGTCAGACCTAACTGTGACCCGGAAGCAAGCGGAGGCACTTTTATAAAAGGTATTATTCTGGTAAACGGGAAGCATCCTGTCAGCAAGGATTATGCTCCGGGAGTGAATAAAATAGCAGAGAAGGCTTTACATCAGCTGCAGGCTGCTGCCAAAAAACAAGGAATGAAGCTTCCTCTTCAGGATGGCTTCAGATCCTACGAAACTCAGAAAAAACTTCACCGTTTCTGGCTGGAAACTACAGATGAGGTTCAGGGAAACATGTATTCCGCTGTTGAGGGGCATTCTGAACATCAGACGGGACTGGCTTTTGATGTGGGACTGGCTGATCCGGTATTTGCCGGATGGCCGGAGGCAAAATGGCTGGAGAAAAACGCACATAAATTCGGCTTTATCATACGTTACCCTAAGGGTAAAGAGGAAATTACAGGCTATGCATATGAACCGTGGCACATCCGATATGTAGGTACTACCATTGCCGGGGAAATCTATGCAGAGGGACAGACGCTGGAAGAGTATTTGGGGGATATTTAAATGAACAGAAAAGAAGCATTTATCTTATTGGGATTACATGAGGATGCGACGCAGAAGCAGGTTAAGGATTCATATGAGCGTTGGGTTAAGAAGTACAATGCGGCTGACTATGCTGACGATCCTGAGTACGTAAGGAAAAAGAAGGAGCAGCTGAAGAAGGCGTATAACATTGCGTCAGGCTACGCTCCTCAGGATGAAAGGTTTGACCACCACGATCATGACCATCAGCTGGACTTTGATGAAGACGACCACGGCAGCTGTGATATCTACGGAGATGATGAGAGAAAAGCTTCCGACTCCGACGATGAATTCGTGAGAGAATGGAAGGAATTAGGTGCATCCATATCTGAGGGTTTTAACAGTATAAAGGAAAAAATCAGTGGTGAAGTTTCTGCAGGCAAGAGGAGAACGCTTTCAGGCAAAAAGTATCGGAAGAATAAGGATCGCAAGCCGGGCTCTACACCGCCTGTTCTGGAGAAAATATCAAAGATTATTGCGGTACTTGCCATACTTATTCCTTTGGCTACCATGTGTGGTGAGATGGGAACAATGGTAAGCTATGGACCGGATGTAGACTTTGAAACGGAAGATGAGAATGTTTACATTTCAAGTTCAGAGGACTACCTGGCAAGTGTTGCCACTGATATTACATACGATTTTGACGGATGGGCTGATTACGGTGTGTATGAGGAAGAACCCACTGACAAGGCTGAGCTGAAAAAGCTTGCAAACGAATTTGCGAAGATTTCCAGCTATGGGGAGTATGAAACCTTAGGGGCTCAGGCTGATTATATTGCGACTCAGTATTATGATGTGCTGAGTGATGCGGAGATTAATGCTCTGCAAGGTGACAGCACCTATGACAAAATAGAAGCGGTGCTGAATTTCTACGGATTCCCGCCCCTTTCGGATGTGATAGGAGCGGAACTTCCGGATGGTGATCAGGTAATAGCATCTATGAAGGATTACCTGACATATATTAATCGTTATCTTGAGAATATGCTTTAATCGTTGTTTTGAGAATATGCTTTGATAATATCCACGCTGGCGCTGGCCCCGATACGGTCGGCACCGGCGTTTATCATTTCCAGTGTTTTTGCCAGGTCCCTGATGCCTCCGGAAGCCTTTACCTTCATAGTATGGCCAACGGTTTCTTTCATGAGAGCAACATCATGTGCTGTGGCACCGCCTGTTGAGAAGCCTGTAGAGGTTTTCACAAAATCAGCACCTGCCGCCTGAGCCAGCTTGCAGGCCTGTACGATTTCTTCATCGGTAAGAAGGCAGGTTTCGATTATGACCTTCAGGAGAACATTCCGGGCGTGAGCTGCCTTTGCAACGGCTGCAATGTCCTCTTTCACATAGTCGTAGTCACGGTCCTTAAGTCTGCCCACATTTATTACCATATCAACCTCTGTTGCACCTGAGCGTATGGCATCCTCCGTCTCAAAAACCTTTGATGCTGTGGTGCAGGCTCCCAGGGGGAAACCGATTACAGTGCATACGGCAACGTGGGAGTCCTTCAGAAATTCTGATGCCGCCTTTACGTTGCAGGAATTTACACAGACAGAATAAAAGTCGTATTCCAAAGCCTGGCGGCAAAGCTCTTCAATCTGGCTAAGGGTTGCTTCAGGCTTCAGCAGAGTATGATCGAAATATTTGTTAAACATTTGGCTTTTCTCCTTATATAGTAATAAGGAAAGTATATCATAAAAAGTTTTGACATTGATAGCAATTTTTTATATAATAACTTGAAATGGTAAAAAGGGAAGAGAAAAATGGACAGAACAGTTAAGTTATTAATGCTTTCCAGATGGCTTGGTCTTCCATTGGGGATTGTAATGTATCTGGGAACGAGAACCGCCTTTGGCGAGGAAAGTGCAATGATGCTGGGAGCCATAGCAGCTGCCGTTTTCGTGATTATTATGAGAAGAGGCTGCACCAGGGTTATCAGCGAGGCAATTGCCGGAGAAATAAAGGAAGCCATTTCCAAGGTTGCTAAGGTGGAAAGCTTTATCGAGATGAAAGGCGCCAGCAGGGGTCTTATCGCAAGAGTGTATCTTGTGGGAGCCAAGGAAAAGATTACGGATATCAATCGCATGATTAACAGCAGACTTGAAGACTCAGTGCTGAGAAAACATCTGTGGATTATGCAGCTTACCGATATGGATTCCAGAGACGATCTGAAAATGACTCAGGAGAGGTTAAATGAACAGCTTATTGAAGAGCTGGAGAAGATCGCAAAAGAGAGACGGAAGAAATAGACAACCAAATAGATAACCAATGTAAAAGTTCCACGAAGGAACAGGTTTTTCAGAAGAAAACAAAAGACAGACAATTCTTTTGAGTTGACTGCCTCTTGTTTTTTTTTGATACGGAAGACAACAGATTTGATATCAAAGTCAACTGAGATGAAAGGAAGGTTCGACATATGAATTTACAGGAATTTTTCGGACAGTATCCCAAAATTGCTTTAGGGTTTTCCGGAGGAGTAGATTCCTCCTATCTGTTCTATGCGGCAAGGCACTACGGCGCAGATGTGAAAGCTTACTTTATCAAAAGCCAATTCCAGCCGGAGTTTGAACTGGAGGACGCAAAGAAGCTGGCAGATGACATAGGCGCTTCATTTGAAATAATATATTGCGATGCATTGGGTCCTCAAGAAGTTAGAAACAATCCTAAGGACAGGTGCTATTACTGCAAAAACAACATCTTCAAGACAATTGTTGAGGCCGCTGAGAGAGATGGTTACAGTTATATCATAGACGGAACCAATGCCAGCGATGAAGAAGGAGATCGTCCGGGAATGAAGGCCATTAAAGAGATGAAGGTTTTGTCTCCTCTTCGTATGTGCGGACTGACTAAGGATGATGTGAGAAGTCTGTCAAAGTCAGCAGGTTTGTTTACCTGGAACAAGCCAAGCTACGCCTGCCTGGCTACGAGAATCCCTA
Organism: Eubacteriaceae bacterium; assembly: GCA_029012125.1. GTDB lineage: Bacteria > Bacillota > Clostridia > Peptostreptococcales > Anaerovoracaceae > Senimuribacter. The sequence goes on from JAQXLM010000022.1 coordinate 5,277, forward strand.
CAGGTGAGGAAATCACAGAGGAAAAGCTGGCCAGAATTGAGGCAGCAGAGAGAGAAATGTCATCTATGGGTTTTTATGATTTTAGAATAAGACTCTACGGAAAGGCAGCAAGAATTCAGCTGCCGGCTTCCCAGATGGAAGAAGCCGTTGCCCGTAGAAAGGAAATAAGGGAAAAGCTTAAGGAACACTTTGAAGCAGTGATGCTGGATTTGGAGGAAAGATAGAATGGAACAACACGATATCAAAAAACTGCTGCAGCAGGTTAGTGAGGGAGCTCTCAGTCCTGATGAGGCTCTTACAAAACTGAAGCTGGCCCCTTTTGAAGATATAGATATAGCCAAGCTGGATCACCACAGAGCAGTCAGACAGGGTGCATCTGAAATAATTTACGGTGCCGGTAAAACTCCGGAGCAGATAGATATTATCGCGCACAAGCTGTTTGAAGCGGGTCAGGAAACCATACTCATCACAAGGATGAGCCGTGAAGCCGCAGACTATTTCCAAAAAGACATACCTTTCACTTATTATCCGGAAGGCAGAATAGGCCTTGTAGGGAAAATGATGGAACCTCGCCATGACGGATATATTGTGGTTGCCACAGGCGGAACCAGCGACATTCCGGTTGCTGAGGAAGCGGCTTTGACGGCTGAAATTCTGGGAAACAACGTGAAGAGGCTGTACGATGTAGGAGTTGCGGGAATTCATCGACTCCTTTCACATACTGAGGAAATAATGAATGCCAGAGTTATTATCGCCATAGCCGGTATGGAAGGTGCTTTGGCATCGGTAATAGGCGGTCTTGCGGACTGTCCTGTAATTGCCGTTCCTACAAGTGTTGGATACGGCACCGCACTGGGCGGAGTTACTGCTTTGCTGTCAATGCTTAACTCATGCGCAAGCGGAGTAAGTGTTGTCAACATCGATAACGGATTCGGTGCAGGCTACCAGGCTAATCTGATAAACAATATGGGGGTTTAATATGAGAAGTATATATATTGACTGTAGTATGGGTGCAGCGGGTGATATGCTTATGGCAGCTCTGTCCGAGCTGCTTCCTGACAAAGAGGTTTTCGTGGAAAAGATGAACAGTCTTGGTATTCCGGGAGTTCACGTGCATGCCGCTGACAAGGAAATGTGCGGAATTACAGGAACGCATATGCATGTTCACATTCACGGAATTGAGGAAGATGAACATATGTACGATCACAACCACGACCATGAACATCATCATGAGCATAATCACGACCATGGCCATCATCATGAGCACGGGCATACCGGCCATCATCACCATTCCGGTATGGCCCATATCGAGCATATCATAGACCATCTGAATGTAAGTGATAAAGTTAAGATAAACGCAAAAGCTATCTACCGGATTATCGCAGAGGCAGAATGTCAGGTCCACGGACAGGATATGGAGCATATTCACTTCCACGAAGTTGGAACACTGGATGCAATTGCTGATGTTGTAGGAAACTGTCTGCTTATGGAAATGCTGGGGATTGAGAAGGTTTACGCGTCACCGGTACACGTAGGCAGCGGCACAGTAAAGTGTGCCCACGGGGTTTTACCTGTTCCTGCACCGGCTACAGCAAAGATTCTTCAGGGCATTCCCGTTTACAGCGAAGATATCAAAGGCGAATTATGCACGCCTACGGGTGCGGCAATCCTCAAGCACTTTACCGACCGGTTCGGAAGCATGCCACAGATGACAGTTGAAAAAGACGGTTACGGCATGGGTACTAAGGAATTTCCTCGTGCAAACTGCGTGAGAGTACTTCTTGGCGACACAGAGGAAAAGTCCGACGACGTGATTGAGATATCCACCAACCTTGATGATATGACTGCTGAAGAGATAGGCTTCGCCATGGAGATTCTGATGGACGAGGGTGCACTGGATGTGTACTGCCAGCCTATAGTAATGAAGAAAAGCCGTCCGGCAACCAAGCTTGTATGCATGTGCAAGCCGGAGGATATGGACAGGATGTCAAAGCTCATTTTCAAGCACACGTCCTCAATCGGAGTCAGAGTAAACAGATTTCAGAGAATTACGCTGGATAGAAGCTTTGATAATGTGGATACACCTTGGGGTGCGGTTTCGGTGAAGACTTGCACAGGCCGGGGTACGGAAAAGAAAAAAGCTGAATTTGAGGACCTGGCAAGAATAGCAAGGGAAAACGATTTGTCAATACGTGAAGTAAGGGAAAAAATACAGAAATAGTTTAGAAGAAAACACAGTTTTAAAAGGAGGAATGCGTAATGCATATGGCTGATGCATTGGTATCACCCGCAGTGGCAGGAACCATGTACGTTGCGGCGGGAGCTGCGGCAATATATTCAATCAAAAAAGTCAAGGAGGAGGATGACCCGAAGAAGATTGCGGTCATGGGTGTGATGGGCGCCTTTGTGTTTGCTACACAGATGATTAACTTCACCATACCGGGAACAGGCTCCAGCGGACATCTCTGCGGAGGTATGCTGCTGTCAGCTTTGTTGGGCCCTTATGCCGGGTTCCTGACCATGATAGGGGTACTGCTCATACAATGCCTCATGTTTGCTGACGGGGGGCTTTTGGCTCTCGGGGCCAACATATGGAACATGTCCTTTTACGGCTGCTTCATAGGGGCACTTCTGATATGGAAACCTATGATGAAAAAGGGTATGTCAAAGACAAAAATAGCGGCTGCATCTATTATAGGGTGTGTGCTGACTCTGCAGCTTGGGGCATTCAGCGTCACCGTTGAAACACTGGCTTCAGGGATTACAGAGCTGCCGTTCCCTGTTTTCGTTGCAACCATGCAGCCTATTCACCTGGCTATCGGCTTTGTTGAAGGTCTTATAACTTCGGCCGTTCTCATATTTGTCTATCAGGCGAGACCTGAAATTCTTTATGGGGCAAAACCGGTGGATAGGGAGAAAGGTGCTTTTTCCTTCAAAAAAACCATTGCGGTACTTGCAGTTGCGACTCTGCTTATTGGGGGAGGTCTTTCCCTTTACGCTTCATCCAACCCTGACGGCCTGGAATGGTCCATGGGTAAAGTTGCAGGTACAGAGGAGCTTGAAGCAACAGGAGCTATGCACGAAACCGCTGAAGGTATACAGAATGTTACTGCTTTGCTGCCGGATTACGGTTTTAAGAATTCGGAATCAGCGGCGGGAACTCCTTTCTCAGGAATTATCGGCGCAGGCGTTGTGGTTGTAGTGTGTGTGGGCGTATGCTATATTATAAGATTTTTTAAAAGGAAAAAAGACTGATGAGCAAAATTGACAGCGCCATTCATGAAATACATAAACTGGATAACATGTCTGATGACAACCGGTGGGTGAACAGGGTTCATCCACTGGTTAAGCTGTTGCTGACAATTGGATATATAGCCCTGACGGTATCATTTGGAAAGTATGATATCTTGGGGCTTTTTGGTATGGCTGTATATCCAATTGCCATGTTTATTCTGGCGGAGATTTCTGTCAGGGAAACCTTCGGAAGACTAAAAGTGGTTTTGCCGCTGGTATGTTTTATCGGCCTTTTTAATCCTTTTTTTGACAAGACGCCTGTGTTGTTTTTCGGGCTGACGGTGAGAGCGGGAGTTGTGTCTATGATAACTTTGATGCTGAAAGGTGTATTCAGCGTGCTGGCATCGTATTTTCTCGTGGCGACTACATCTATCGATAAGATATGCTATTCTTTGCGGTTGATACATGTACCGGAAATACTGGTTACTCAGATTATGCTGACATACAGATACATTGTCTTGCTGCTGAAGGAGGTCAACAGGATAACGGATGCGTATTCACTGAGAGCGCCGGGGCAGAAGGGAATACATTTCAGGGTATGGGGATCTCTGACCGGTCAGCTGCTACTGAGAAGTATGGACCGGGCGACAATTGTATATGAAAGTATGCTGCTGCGAGGCTACAATGGTAATTTTACGTATATCGGGGAGGAAGATAAGCTGACAATGACAGATGTGGTATACCTGGTTTTATTTGGCGGGTTGTTTGTTTTTCTGAGGCTCTGCCCTATAGTTGCTGTTGTGGGAGGTGCGTTTTAAATGGAGAAAAATCATATGGATATAGAAAAAAGTCATAAAGAGATAGAAGAAACTCATAAAGACACAGGGAAAAAACAAATAGACATAGAAAATGTGAGCTTTGCTTATGAGTGCAGAAAGGCTGTTTTAAAAGATGTCAGCCTTCACTTTTCAGGAAATGAATCTATCGGTTTAATAGGCGAAAACGGAGTTGGCAAGTCAACTCTTTTGAAGATTCTGGTGGGGCTGAATCCGGGCTTTGAGGGATCGGTACGTGTTAACGGAATGCCTGTGGACAAAAAGAATCTTCCAAAAATCAGGGAGAAGACAGGATATGTTTTCCAGGATTCAGACAGCCAGCTGTTCATGTCTACCGCCTTTGATGACATTGCCTTCGGACCCAGAAACTACGGTCTAAAAGAAAAGGAAGTGGAGGAACGTGTGGAGAATGCCATGCGTCTGACCGGAATAGAGCATCTGAGGGATAAGGCGGTATACAAAATGTCCGGCGGAGAAAAAAAGCTGGTTTCCATCGCCACAATTCTCTCTATGACTCCGGAAATAATCCTGCTGGATGAGCCGTCTATTGCACTGGACCCAAGAAACAGAAGAATTCTTATTAATCTTTTGAATTCTCTTGATTGTCTTAAACTGATTGCTTCCCATGATTTGGATATGATACTTGACACATGTGAGACAACTGTTTTATTATCGGGGGGAGAAGTTATTGCTATGGGACCTACAGAGGAAATCCTGAGCAATAAAGAGCTGATGGAGGCAAACGGTCTGGAGCTTCCGTTATGCAAGCAGAGACGATAGTGAAAAGTCACGGGACGGTAATTAAAGTCACGGGACGGTAAAGAGAGCTGCGAGACGGTAAACTGAAGGAGGCGTGAATATTTATGAATATTCTGGTTATAGACGGACAGGGCGGAAGAATGGGCAAAATGCTTATAGACGCAATAAGAAAGAAGTTTAAGGATGCTGAAATCATTGCAGTGGGAACTAATGCTACCGCTACTGCAACAATGCTGAAGGGCGGGGCTGATGAAGGCGCTACAGGAGAAAACCCCGTTGTTGTTGCCAGCCGCAAAGCCGATGTAATAGTAGGTCCTCTGGGAATTGTAATTGCTGACTCCCTGCTGGGAGAGGTTACGGAGAAGATGGCTCTAGCCGTTGCAAGAAGTAATGCAAAACGTGTACTTATCCCAATGAACAGATGTGACAATCTGGTTGCCGGCGTTAATATGCAGACTATTGCAGAGCTGGTTGATGATGCTGTTGTGAAGCTGGAGCAGGTTGCTTCGGAAATCTGCTGTAAATAAAAACAGGTTGTAAATAAGAAAACCGTTGTAAATAAGATGAAACTTTAGTGGCTCCGGGGTCTTTGATGGCTCCGGGGTATTTTTATACTTCCGGGGATGCCGGTGGCTCCGGGGGTTTGGAACATTTGGTGACTTTGATATATCCAGGGGTTTTGAATCCTTGGTGACTTTGATGTATCCAGGGGTTTGGTGCTCCAGGGGTTTGGTGCTCCGGGGGTTTGGCTCCTCCGGGAGTTTGGTGGTATGTCCCGGTCAGGAACTTGGCCTCGGCCTTGTGTGGAGAAAAGAATCTATTATTTATGGCCCAAATTAAACTTTTTTACAAAAAAAGCTTGAATTTTGGAGCCAGGGTGAGCTCAATTAAAATTCCAGCAGGAGCCAGCTCGTATACTTGACATTTATTTGCAGGATATTATTAACACTAATACAAGTATTTTACATGTATTGTACGAAATTTAATACAATCAAAGGCCCTAATGATGCGTATGACAGGGTCATGACAGCAAGCAACGAATCCAAAAGAAAACTATTGGTGCTTTTTGATAAAAAATCCCACGATTGGGACATGAATGATAGATTGACGGCCCACCACCGGCCGGAGGCCTTCATGCCTCCGGGGGCCAAGAGTTCGGCTGCCGGCTTTGACACTCCGGAAATTTGGAATCCTTGGTGACTTTGATGTATCCAGGGGTTTGGTGCTCCGGGGGTTTGGCTCCTCCGGGAGTTTGGTGGTATGTCCCGGTCAGGAACTTGGCCTCGGCCTTGTATGGAGAAAAGAATCTATTAAATGTGGCGGAAATCCTGTTTTTTGTGCATGATTTAGGCAAAATCAAAGCAGTATGAACCTTCACAGTCATTGGTTACTTATAATTTATTCCATATATGGAAATATAATACATCAAAAGTGTTTCCTATCCATAATATGTCCTAAACTGTACCTATCAAAGTATTTAATTTTGCAGTTTTCTTTAAGTACAGTTTGAGCATCAAAGCCATCAAGAGAAAAAGTTTGACTAAATTGTTATCATAAAATGCCTTTTCCGCCATAAATGATAGATTGACGAGCCCACCACCGGCCGGAGGCCCACATGCCCAATTCCGGCCTCCTGCTCCACATTTTCCTTGCATAGGGGACAGACCTTCTCTGTATATTAAAAGTAAAGATTAAACAGACAGAGAGTGGGGGTAAGAACATGAACTTTGTTTTAATAGGAAACGGAGCGATGGGGAAAATTACGGAGAGAATCATTGTAGAAAGAGGCGACAGAGTAACCGCCATGGTCATGAGACCTGAGGACCTGAAAAAACATAACGGTTTCGGGCATGCCATAAGACTTGATGGGACAGGACATACAATCCTGCCGGAAGAAGGATACAGGATGAACTCCTTGAGCGATAGCGAAAACAGAATAGATGCTCTTATCGATTTCAGCCATCACTCCAATATCAAAGGCATATTTGACTGGATTAATGATGGCAGACAGGGAACACCTGTGGTTATAGCGACTACCGGATTCCAACCGGAGGAAGAGGACTACATAGACAAAATAGCAGGCATGTCACCATTAATACAATGCTCAAATTTCTCCTTTGGTGTTAACCTTCTTCTGGAGCTGGTGGAGAAGGCTGCATTGGCTATAGGAGACAGAGCCGATATAGAGATAGTGGAAAAGCATCATAATAAAAAACTGGATGCTCCCAGCGGTACTGCTTTGATGCTGGCAAAGGCTACAAGGCGAAACCCTCTTTGCGGAAGGAACGGACTGGGTATGAGAGGCGAGGAAATCGGAATACACAGCGTGAGAGGAGGAACGATTTTCGGGGAACATTCGGTGATTTTTGCCATGGATGATGAAGTGATAGAGCTTAAGCATACGGCCTATTCAAAACGCATTTTTGCCAAAGGTGCTGTAGAGGCGGCTAGCCGACTGGTGGGAAAGCCTGTCGGAAGATATGATTATAAAAGCCTTGTAGTTCCGGAAACCTTGTGGTAAAATAGCTTCTGCGAAAAGGAGAAGAACTATGGAAATTGAATTAAAGTATACCATAGGTGAGGAATTTCTTATCGAGAGAATCTTTGCTGACGACCAGATCGTAAGCATTAAGGATGAGAATACGGAAGAAGAAATACCTATGGAGGCTGTTTTCTATGACACCGCAGACCAGAAGATTCGTAATAAGGGCTACGCATATCGCATCCGCAGAGAGGGAGATGATTATGTGGCCACACTGAAGTGGGGTGGTGCAGCAACGGATGGAATGCATAAGAGACAGGAATTAAACATTTCTCTAGGTGCAGACCCTGAAATGATTCAACCTAACCTATCTCTTTTCAGCCAGGATGAAGAGGCCGGCTGTATGATAGAAGAAATAGGCGACGAACCGCTGGTACCTTTGATGGAGATAAAATATTTGAGAAAGCAGGTTCGCCTGGATACGGGTAAATCTATCAGCATGCTTTCCGCAGACGTAGGATATGTGAGAGCAGGCGGAAAGGAAGCTCCAATTTGCGAGATGGAAATCGAGCTATACTCGGGAGATGAGACGGATATGAGTGAATTAGGAGACAGAATTGCCGCTAAGTATAACCTGAAGCCTGAGAATACCAGCAAATTTAAACGAGGATTAAACCTTTTGAAATAGTTTCTGATGTAAATTTGGTGATTATACGGGAAAAAATCCGTGAATATTAGAGAAAACATATAAAAAATGGCTGTTTCATGGCCATTTTTTTATATATTTCTTTACTTTTTAAGGTGTAAAGAGTATAATATATAACGCTTATGTGTATCTTGTGCATAGGCAGCAACTACTTACGATTATTTTTTAGGAGGACATACATTAATGAAAACAACACTTCTTTCAAAAGAGAACAACACTGTAAAGTTTACAATGGATTTTACAGCTGAAGAATTTGATGCTGCAGTAGAAAAGGCTTACAAGGCTCAGAGAAATCAGTTCCAGATTGACGGATTCAGAAAAGGTAAGGCTCCAAGAAGCATTATCGAAAAGCACTATGGCGAAGGAATTTTCTTTGAAGATGCAATTAACAACATGTTCCAGAGCTCATACCCTGTAGCTATTGACGAACTTGAATTAGAAGTAATTGACAGCCCTGCTGCTGACTTCAGTGAAATCGGACATAACAAGCCTCTTACAGTTACAATCACAGTTCCTGTATTCCCAATCGTAGAGGTTAAAGACTACAAGGGAGTAGAAGTTGAACAGGTTAAGGCAGTAGTTAAGGAAGATGACGTTAACAGAGAAGTTGAAGCAATGCAGAAGAGAAATGCAAGAATCGCTTCAACAGAAAACCCTGCAAAGGAAGGAGACACTGTAGTTCTTGACTATGCAGGCTTCTGCGGAGAAGACCAGTTTGAAGGCGGCACAGCAGAAAACCAGGAATTAAAGCTGGGCTCCAATACTTTCATCCCAGGCTTTGAGGAACAGCTAATCGGAGCTAAGGCAGGCGATTCCGTAGACGTTAAGGTTACTTTCCCTACAGAATACCATGCAGAAGATTTAGCAGGAAAAGATGCTGTATTCAAGTGCACAGTACATGAAGTTAAGGAAGAAATCCTTCCTGAACTGGATGACGAATTCGCTAAGGATGTAAGTGAATATGATACAATTGACGAATTAAAGAAGTCAATTGAGGAAAAGCTAGTTAAGTATGCAGAAGAACAGTCAATGAACGATGCTAAGAACGAAGCAATCGAGGCTGTTTATGCTGCAAACACAGTAGAAACACCAAAGACATTAGTTGAAGACCAGATTGACATGATGGCTCAGGAACTTGATCATCAGTTAAGATACCAGGGACTTTCATTAGCACAGTATCTGGAATTCGTTCAGAAGAAGCCTGAAGAATTCAGAGAAGATTTAAGAGAAGATGCAACAAAGAGAGTTGCAACAAGAATCATCCTTAGATCCATCGCTGCTGCTGAAGAAATCAAAATCGGTACAGACGAATTAGATGCAGAAATCAAGAACATGGCAGAAATGTACCACGTTCCTGAAGAACAGGTTGTATCAATGATCGGCGGAAACATGGACTTCTTCGTTCAGGATCTTGAAGTTAAGAAGGCTATCGACATGATCTACGACAACGCTAAGATCACTATGGTTGACGAAAAGACTGTAAAGGAAGAAGAAACTGAAGAATAATATATCATTAAAAGGGGGGAGCAGATAATGGCTTTAGTACCATATGTAATTGAACAGACAGGAAAAGGGGAAAGATCCTACGACATCTATTCCAGATTGTTGAAGGACAGAATTATCATGTTAAGCGGAGAGATTAACGATGATATCGCAAGTCTGGTGGTAGCTCAGTTGCTGTTCCTTGAGGCAGAGGATCCGGAGAAAGATATATGTGTTTACATTAATAGCCCCGGCGGTTCAGTAACCGCCGGCATGGCTATTTATGATACCATGCAGTACATCAGATGTGATGTGTCCACCATTTGCGTCGGACTTGCAGCAAGCATGGGTGCATTTCTTCTGTCTTCAGGTGCCAAGGGAAAGAGATACGCATTACCTAATGCAGAGGTTATGATTCATCAGCCATTGGGAGGTGCCAAGGGTCAGGCTTCTGATATCATGATCCATGCGGAATGGATTATTAAGACTAGAGAAAAGCTTAACAGAATCCTTAGCGATAATACCGGTCAGGACATAGAGACTATCGAGAGAGACACAGATCGAGATAACTTTATGAGCTCTGAGGAAGCTTTGAAGTATGGGCTTATCGACAAGGTAATAGCAAAAAAATAGGGGGAATAAGATGACAGGAAAGTATGATGATAACAATCAGCTGAGGTGTTCCTTCTGCGGAAAGCCTCAGAACCAGGTAAGACGCCTGGTTGCAGGCCCCGGTGTATATATTTGTGATGAATGTATTGAAATGTGCAGAGATATAATTTCGGATTCCATCATGGATAATCAGTATACTACCGAGGATGTTAAATATGACCTTCCCAAGCCGAAGGAAATCTTTGAAACCTTATCTGACTATGTAATAGGACAGGATGCTGCAAAGAAAGCGCTGGCAGTTGCAGTATATAACCACTATAAGAGAATCAACGGAATTAAGAAGAACCAGGACGATCAGGATGTAGAGCTTCAGAAGAGCAATATCTGTATGGTAGGACCTACAGGTTCAGGAAAAACACTTCTTGCTCAGACTCTTGCCAAGATACTGAATGTTCCTTTTGCAATTGCAGATGCAACGGCTCTTACAGAGGCCGGTTACGTTGGTGAAGACGTTGAAAACATCCTGCTTCGCCTTTTACAGGCAGCAGATTATGATATAGAAAAGGCCCAGAAGGGCATAATCTACGTAGATGAAATCGACAAGATTGCGAGAAAATCAGAGAACCCTTCAATTACAAGGGATGTAAGTGGAGAAGGTGTTCAGCAGGCACTTTTGAAGATTATCGAAGGTACCGTTGCAAACGTTCCGCCACAGGGAGGAAGAAAGCATCCTCATCAGGAGTTTATCCAGTTTGACACCACAAATGTTCTGTTCATCTGCGGTGGAGCTTTTGATGGAATGGATAAGATAATAGAAAAGAGAACTAGAAAGAGTTCAATAGGATTTGGAGCTGAAATACAATCTAAAGAAGAAAAAGATGTAGGAAGCTTATTTAAAGAAATAATTCCAGAAGACCTTTTAAAATTTGGATTAATTCCTGAATTTGTTGGGCGTTTGCCAGTTATTGCTCATTTAGATAAATTAACAACACAGGATTTGGTAAGAATTTTAGTGGAACCTAAAAATTCACTTGTTAAACAATATGAAACCTTGTTTAAAATTGATGGTATAGACTTTAGTGTAGACAAAAAAGCATTAAATTTAATTGCGGATAAAGCAATTGAGTTAAAGAGTGGGGCTAGAGGATTAAGAAATATATTTGAAAAAGCAATGCTTGAAACTATGTATAACTCTCCTAATGATAAGTCTATAAAAAAGATTTTATTATCTATTGATTCAACGAATAATAATTTAGAAAATTTGATAATTAAAAATGAAACTAATCAAACTATATCTTTAAGTTAAAACTCACATAAGTGAGTTTTTTATTTTTAATTTCTTTTATTAAGATTAGATTAAATTGATGAGTTGAAATTATTATATTGTTTAAAAAATAGACCATACTACATTAAAAGGTTGATTTTCAAACATGAATTATGTATAATAAAAGATATTAAAATTAAAAGGATTATGAAATGAGTGATAATAGATATAAAGTAATTGCAGTTATGGGCGTTGTTAGTTTTCCTGATACTCCTATTATATGCACAATTGGTAAAACTTCCAGCAAAAATGCAATTTTAAATGCCTATGAAAATAAAGAAGATATTGTTATTGTTACACAAACAACAAATTCTATGGGTGGAGATTTTTTAAAATGTGTTAATCATATTGGAACAGTTTGTAAAATAAAAAACATTCAATTTGATAAAGTTAAAAACACAATTAAAATTGATGCCGAAGGCTTAAAAAGGGTCATGCTTTGCAGTGTGGATTATAATGAAAAATTTTTAACAGTTAATACAGTTGATGTTCAAGATGATAATGAAAATAAAAACATAATTAGTATGTTATTAACAAGTGCAAAAGAAAAATTTTTAGAGTTTATTTCATTTAACAAAAATTCTAATTATTCACAAGATATTGTACCAATTTTTAATAGAATTGAAGATGCAAATGCATTTATTAATAATGTAGCGGTTTTAGTTATTCAAAATGAACAAAAACAACTTGCTCTTTTAAATGAAATTTCTACTGCAAAAAGGCTTGAAATTTTAATAACTTTTTTGATGGAAGAAATTGAAATTGAAAAGATTAACGAAAAACTAATGAGAAAAGTTAAAAATAGTATGGATAAAAACCAAAAAGAATACTATTTAAGGGAACAAATTAAAGCTATTTCTGATGAACTTGGCGAAGGTACAGATGAACTAGATGAAATAGAGAAAAAGATTAAAGAAAGTAAAATGCCAAAGGAAGTTAAAGACAAGGCATTAAAGGAACTTGCAAGAGTTAGAAAACTACCTCAACAAGCTCCAGATTATTCAATTTTACGAAACTATTTAGATGAAGTAATTTCTTTACCATGGGGCGTTTTTACAAAGGATTGTAAAGATTTGAAGAAAGCAAGACAGGTTTTAGATGAGAATCATTCAGGGCTTGATAAAGTAAAAGAAAGAATTGTTGAAAATTTGGCAGTTATGCAATTAACAGGTAAAATTCCTGGTCAAATTATTTGCTTTGCTGGCCCACCAGGTGTAGGTAAAACTAGTATAGCCAAAAGCATTGCAGATGCATTAAATAGAAAATTTGTAAAAATGAGTGTTGGCGGAGTTAATGATGAAAGTGAAATTAGGGGACATCGAAAAACTTATGTTGGTGCAATGCCAGGCAGAATTATATATAATATGAAAATGGCAGGCAGTTTAAATCCTGTGTTCCTTATTGATGAAATAGATAAAATGAGTTCCGATTATAAAGGAGACCCAACAAGTGCAATGCTTGAAGTTTTAGACCCGGAACAAAATATAACCTTTAGAGATAACTTTTTAGAAGTTCCATTTGACTTATCTAATGTATTATTTATTGCAACAGCAAATAATTTACAGAATATACCAACTCCATTATTAGATAGAATGGAAGTTATTGAATTGTCTAGTT
>JAQXLM010000023.1 GCA_029012125.1 Eubacteriaceae bacterium
TATATAATTATACTATTTTTCAGTACAATATGCAACCGTTGGATTTCTACAGTTTCTTTTCAAAAAGACCGTGTCTGTTGCAGAATATCAGAAGCTTTCCTCGTCCCGCTCTGCGGAATCTGACCTCTGCAGTCTGTTCAGGATAAAGCTTTTCCATCTGAACGGTTCCGTCTGTAAGAAATGCAATAAATGAAATATAATGACTTTTTTCCATAGGATGATCTATGTGTACATACAGATCCCCATCCATGTATTCTGTGTGAATGCTGTGATTTTCATCGGCAGGTTCCGCTTCATTTTCCGGAAGCCTGATTCCGCAACACGAATATGCTCCGTCACCCATAGCGTGAACAACGTTTCCACATACCGGACATACATAGAATTTGCTTCTTTTCATATTTGCCGCCCTGTTTCGGTTAACCGCCACATCTCCGGTCAAAAGTTCCGGTACTGATACAGACAAAGCCTCTGCCAGTTCTGTCAGAATGCTTATATCCGGCAGGCCTTTACCGGTTTCCCATTTGGAAACTGTTTTATCTGAAACCATAAGTATATCTGCCAGCTCTCTCTGTGTCATTTTTTTCTTTTCTCTAAGTTCTCTTATTGTGTTTCCGGTTACGTAATTCATTCTCTTTTCTCCCTCTTATATATGTATCCATATGAATTCTGACTACAGTGCTATTGTATGTTCTGCTACAAAAAAAGGCAACCTACTGTCCGTAGACTGCCTGTTGACCGGGTGTGCTGCCCATAGTCCTCATTTAGAATTCCATAACCAGTCCCACCTGAAGATGACCCAGCATATCTCCCAGTTCCTCTTCCATTATCTTATATGCCCTGTCCCCCGTACAATGGCCTGTACAGACATAACTGATTCCGGTATTCTTAACTCTTTTAGAAAAGTTGCGTATATATTCCGCTGATTTATTGTAAAGGTGAAAACCGCCGATTATGGCTTTTACCTTCTTTTCCGGGAAGGCGTTCATGACATCCCGTATAATTCTGTCTGCCCCGCCGTGTGAGCAGCTGTTGAAGATTACCAGCCCGTCTTCCGTTTCAAAAACAAGGCTCTGCTCGTGTGAAAAATCGTCAGGCGTCCAGCCTGTCGGTGTCTTCAGATACATTTTCTCCTGTTTGCCTATTTTCCGGAGATCATCCCCCTTGTGAGGAATCAGGTAAACTCCCTCTTCTATTTTGTAGTCTCCACCTGCTCTTACAATTCTGTCTCCGTATTTTTCTATTGTACCTTTATGTATGCCTATGTATTTGCTGAAGAAAAGAATCTTTTCGTAACAGTTCTCTTCTGCACACTCTCTGAGGAAGAATCTGGCCTTATCATTTAGTCGGAAAAATCCGACCATTCCGTCTGAATGGTCAAAATGAGCGTGGGATAAAACCCCATAATCCACATCCTTCAGGTCAATTCCCATAGTCTCTGCGTTTTTGATAAAAAGATCGGAGGCTCCCGTATCCAGAAGTATTTTCTTTCCCATATATTCTATCAGTATGGCCAGTCCCCATTCACCTTTCATTTCGGGAGTGCCTACATTATCTACCAAAACTGTTGCTTTCATCGTCTTTCCCTCCTGTATTTCCTGATATTATTCTATATCCTAAGAGGGAGATTGCCAAGAAGAAAAAGCATCCTTGAAATATTTCCTTAAAGGTTTATAATTAAAAAGTTGGTATTATAAGAAGGAGGAGGATTTATGAAAGGTCAGATTGACATGATAAATGGATCCCTGGGGAATAAAATAATCAAATATGCCATTCCCATAGCTCTCACAGGTATAATGCAACAGTTGTTTAATGCCTGCGATGTGGCCATAGTGGGACAGTTTGCCGGCAAGGAGGCCATGGCCGCAGTAGGAAGCAATACACCGATTATCGGGCTCATGGTTAATTTCTTCATTGGAATCTCTCTGGGAAGCAACGTCATCATAGCGAGAGCCATCGGACGAGGAGATGCAAAAAGTGTAGAAAAGGCAGTCCACACTTCCCTTCTGGTAGCTTTGATAAGCGGTGTGGCTCTGACAATTCTGGGAGAACTGCTTGCTCCCAATGTAATCAGAATTCTCGGCGTACCTGATGAAGTTTTTCCATACGCCCTTAAATATTTAAGGATATATCTTATAGGTTGTACAGTTATCTTTCTGTATAATTTCCAAGCAGCTATTTTGAGAAGCTGTGGTAACACAAAGACTCCTCTCATGGCTCTGCTTGTTTCTGGAATTATCAATGTTCTGCTGAATCTGTATTTTGTCGTGGTTTTACATATGGATGTAGCCGGCGTAGCCATTGCAACTGTAACTGCAAATCTAATAAGCTCGTCTATACTGCTGGTAGCTTTGATAAAAACAGAGCTGCCCGTCAGACTGAAACCGGGAAAACTTTCCATCGATAAAAAAACACTTAAGGAAATACTTCGAATCGGTGTTCCGTCAGGTGTACAGTCCATGCTGTTCTCACTGGCAAATATCGTAATCCAGTCTGCCGTAAACAGCCTTGGAACTACAGTAATGGCAGCATCATCTGCCGCCTTTAATCTGGAAATATTCGCATATTATGTTATGAATTCATTCAATCAGGCATGCACCACTTTTGTTGGACAGAACTATGGTGCATCGAAAGCGGATAGATGTGTTAAAACTCTTAAGCTTTGTCTGGTCCAATGCTTCTTTCTCACAGGAATTTCATGCGTGATTATCCTGTTCTTCGGAAAGTCTCTCCTTGGATTGTTTAACAGCGATCCGGAGGTTTATCGCCTGGGAATGATTCGACTGTGTTACCTGTTCTTCGGTTTCCTGTTCAGTTTCATTCAGGAAACTCTGTCAGGCTACCTTCGCGGCTTCGGTTACTCATTCATTCCGGCATGCTGTGCTGTTTTCTTTATCTGTGGCATTAGGCTTTTGTGGGTATTTTTTGTGTTTCCTAAAGAACCATCCTTTGAGCTGCTTATGCAGGTTTACCCTATAAGCCTGGCAGTTACGACTGTTTCCGTGGTGATAATAACCATGATTTTGAAGCCTTCAAGGCGTTTCATCAATGACGCGGGTAAAGCTGATGCGTAGAGACGTTGCATTATTCAAATATTAAAAGGGCATGCGCCGAAGCTCATGCCCATCATATGTCATTCAATATTCAACTTATTCAGACTGGAGAAGTCTACAAAGCTTACTTTCTTCCCGTAGGTTTCCAGAAAGGCTCTGGTATCTGCATCCCTTTCCTCTTCCGGAACTTTAGAAGCCTTCGTATTGAGCATCTTCATCATGGTCTTATGTCCAAGAGACAGCTTGCCGTAATCTATTCCACCGCGCAGGTGATAGATATCAGCTCTTGAAAACATGTCCGGTGACAGCTGCTTTTCTATTCCGGCTAAAATGTTTTTCCGGTTATTCGGGTCTTCCGGATCTGATAGTCCTACAGTAACTATATGTAACTTCTTTTCCTCAGTGAAATCCCACTTCTTCAGCAGCTTTGCCATTCCGCAAACGCCACCTGCATATAATCCGCCTACATAAAAAATTTCTTCATATATATTGGGATTCTTAACTGTCTTATAGTCTTCGCAGGAAACACCCAGTCTTTTGGAAAGCTCCTCGGCGTATTCCTTGGAAGTTCCGTAAACGCTTCCGTATATTACTACTGAATTCATAACCGGGCCTACCTGTTATAGAACATGGAACCCATGCAGATCCAAACTGTACCTGTAGCAACCCACATCAGTCCGTTTCCGATTCTATGATCCTTAAACAGATTAATAAATGCGAAGACGTAGAATACTAACGCACAAAGAAAAAAGAATATTCCTAACAACTTATCTCTGTTCATACCGCTCCTCCTATTTCTCAACTAATGACATTATACTACCTTGCTGACATTAAAGGAAGAACAAAAATAATCACTTCTTCACTGCAAGCTTTTTCTCAGATATTCTGCCGTTATTCCTCCGTTAGTTTCCACCATTTCAGCTACAGTACCGGTAAATACGATTTCTCCACCTGCACTTCCACCGTCCGGTCCAACATCTATGATATAGTCTGCCTGTTTCATAACGTCCAGGTTATGCTCGATGATGATAACCGTATTCCCTTTTTCAACTAGTCCATCCAGGAGCTCCATGATTTTTTTCACGTCTGATGCGTGAAGTCCCGTTGTCGGCTCGTCCAGAATATAGATGTTTCCTTTTTTATCAAGATACTTTGCCAGCTTCAGTCTTTGACGCTCACCGCCGGAAAGAGTGGATGTAGGCTGGCCCAGAGACAGATATTCAAGCCCTACAGTGCACATCGCATCCAGGTATTTATAAATCTTCTTGCTGTCCGAGAAAAAATCTCTGGCTTCGCCGGCAGACCTGGCCAGTATTTCTTCAATGTTTTTATCTTTATATCTATAAGAAAGTGCCTTCTTGCTGTAGCGTTTTCCCTCACACTCTTCACATACGGTAACTACCGGATCCATGAATACCAGTTCTGTAACTATGGAGCCACGACCCTTACACGCCGGGCAGGCACCTTTGCTGTTAAAAGAAAACAGTCCTACAGGTGCTCCGCTCTCCGATGCCATAACTTTTCGTATTTCATCAAAGAATTCAAGGAAGGTTGCTGGGGTTGAACGGCCTGTCGCCGTAATGGCAGACTGGTCCACCATAACCACCTGCTCCTCATATGCCTTCCCAAATGCGTGGCGAATCAGGCTGCTTTTACCGGAACCGGCTACACCCGTTACCACTGTAAGCACTGCCTTAGGAATGTCCACGGATACATTCTTCAGATTGTGAAGAGATGCGTTTCTCAAAGGCATGAATTCACGTGGAATTCTTGGATTTTCTTTAATAGAAAGGTGTGTCTTCATAGCGTCCCCCGTCAGTGTACCTGACAGGAGCAGCTGTTCGTAGCTGCCCTGAAACATGATCTGGCCACCCTTTCTTCCCGCCAGGGGACCTACATCGATAACATGGTCAGCTATAGAGATAATATCCTTGTCGTGCTCAACAACCAGTACAGTATTTCCTCTGTCTCGCAGACTTTTCAGGAGATTTGACATGCGGTGCACATCTCTTGGATGCATGCCTGTGCTGGGCTCATCAAAGATATATGTCATTCCCGTCAAGGAGCTGCCCATATATCGTACCAGCTTCAGGCGCTGAGCCTCACCGCCTGAGAGAGTTGATGATTCACGGTTCATGGAAAGATAGTGAAGGCCTATGTCTATCATTCTCGTCAAGGATGCCACAAGAGTTTCAACTATGGTTTCAGCTCTTGGGTCTTTGATAGTCTTAAGTATTTCAACCAGCCGTGAGAATTCCATTTCACACATTTCATCTATGCTGTAACCTGCAACACGGCATTCCAGGGCCTTTTGGTTCAGACGCCGTCCACCGCAGACATGACATGTCTTTTCCGAAACCAGAGACATAAGCTTCTTCACCGATGCCTCTTTCAGGTTAGAGGTGTCCCTGTTCAGCAGCATCTTATTCAGATAGTTTGCTACACCCTCCACCTTCTTGGATATCCTTACGCCACCTTTTTCGTCGGCACCGTACATCATACGATTGCGCTCTTTTTCCGTAAAATCCTTCAGAGGCTTGTCAAGAGGAAAAATGTTCGCCTCCGCATACTGTTTCCAGTACCAGTTGCCAACGTGAAATGCGGGAAGGTCTGCCATTCCTTCATTCCAGGACTTTTCCGGATCAAGCCGGTTCTCATAGTCCACAGTCATTACCTTACCGATACCACAGCATTCCGGGCACATTCCGTTAGGATCATTGAATGAGAAAAATGATGCTGTTCCGATGTAAGGTTCTCCGATTCTGGAGAAAAGCTGGCGAAGTGAAGCGTACATATCGCTGATTGTACCCACTGTTGAACGGGCATTTCCACCTAGTCTCTTCTGATCGACGATTACCGATGCACTCAGGTTTTCAATTTTGTCAGCCTTAGGCTTTTCAAACTTCTCCAGTCGTCCGCGAATCCACGCTGAATAGGTCTCGTTCATCTGGCGCTGGCTTTCTGCCGCTATGGTATCAAAGACAATACTAGATTTACCGGAGCCTGAAACTCCGGTAAACACAACGATTTTCTCCTTTGGTATCTCCA
>JAQXLM010000024.1 GCA_029012125.1 Eubacteriaceae bacterium
TAAACAGACCTACAGCAACGAGAAGATGTCCTTTCGCTGCCATAACGAATGCAGCAATAATACCTGCAAAGAACGATACAAATGTGTCTTTGGTAACCAATGCCAGTACTAAAACAATGAGGATTGGAATCAGTACTGCAAAGCCGTAGTTGAATGTGGTGGCTGCACCCCAGTCTTCCATGGTGGTCCATACACCATCAAACAATGCACTAATTTTGTCCATCTTTTACCTTCCTTTCTTAATTAATGATTTATTTTCTATTTAAAACTCTCATCAGAAAGAGCAATAGACGCAATGGATTCGGCAAAAATCTTCGCATTTGCCATAAAACTGTCCACGAAAATATATTCGTTTTCACAGTGGCATGTATCTTCCTCACCCTCGAAGAGAGGACCCCAGGAAACTATATTAGGCATAGCTTTGGCGTAGGAACCGCCGTAGGCAAGAGTAAGCCTGTTTTCCAGGGAAGTTACAGATTCGTACGCATCTGCCAGCTTTGACAGGAATGGTGCATCCTTGCTTACAAAAACTGCCGGAAGATCATCACTTTTGACAAGCCTTCCACCGTATTTTCCAAAGAGCTTTTCAATTGTTTTTGAAATATCATCAGGAGATGACCCGTATGGATACCTTATGTTGATGTGTACTTTCAGCTTTCCGTCCATGACCTTGGCAATGGTAGGGGCAAAGCAGTTCACATGAACGAATTCTCCCATGTAGTATTCACTTTCACTTTTCAGACCGAGTTTTTCTCCATAAATATCCTCAAAACAGTCTGTTAACATGTGAAGGACATTAAGGAGCCTGTTGTCCGCCAGTCCCATGGCATGAAGCTTTTTGTCAAGTTCAAAAATAGCGTTGCTACCCAGCTCCGGCTGACAAGAGTGTACCGACTTACCTGAAGCAGTAATCACCGAATCGTCTGACAGAACAGCCGTTGCCTTTCCGGGAACCACATTGGATGCTGTTCCGATATTTACTTCTTTTAAATACAGCTTTCCGTTGCTGTCACAACATACATCTGAGTCTGTGATATCAAATTCGAAATCCAGGTCCAGAGAGCCTTTCTCAATGTTACACAGAGGATATTCACCGTCAGGGGTAAAACCGTAATCAGGAAGTGGACACTCCTTAACGTAGCGGTTCATGTCTGTCCAGTCCACCTCTTCCTGAGTTCCCATTATCAGCTGAACCTTCTTTTTCAGTGGGAGTCCCAGTTCCTTTACTGCCTTCATGGCGTACAGTGAAGCCATTACCATTCCCTTGTCATCGATGGTTCCGCGACCGAACAGTTTATCGTCTATCAAAGTCAATTTATACGGGTCAGTCTCCCATATATCCATATCACCGGGATCTACAACATCTACATGTGTAAGGATTCCCAATGTTTCATCTCCATCGCCCATTTCGATAACACCTACCTGACCATCCACGCAGCTTATGGATTTCAAACCCATTTTTTCGCCCAGATCAAGTATGTATTCCAGAGCTTTTCTAACATTTGGCAAATCCTCAGAAACACTTGGAATTGCAACAAAATCTCCCAGGTCACTAATCATCTGCTCCTTATGGCTGTCTAAATAATCCGATAATAGCTTTTTCATTTTACTCCTCTATAGGTGCGTAAATTGAGCACACCCAGTGCCTCCTTCCCTCAATATAGAAATTAGTTCTTTCTCTTCCGAAAAACTCTCCGGTAAGAGTAATATCATTATTCTTTGCGTATTCTATGATAGGCCTTATCATTTCATCCACATTATCTGTAAATAGCACATGTGTTATCAGACAGGTTTTTTCCGGCTCCTCCACAATATCAAAGTACCGGTTATTCCGAACTCTTTCTTCAGTCTTTGCTACGGAAATGTACTTATGCAGCACGTTGTCTCCGTCATTCAGATTGAAATAAAAAGATTCGCATACGTCCTCCCAGTCGTTTTTTTCAATGGTAATTCTACCCTTAAGATAATCAACAATATGTTCATCTTCTCTGTGATAGCTGCTGACTCTCAGTGAAGGAGGCATTTTACCTTTTCTGAATTCGCCTATTTCCTGAAGCTCACGGATATAGTCGTTCTGCCACCCCTGGATTCTTTCGAGTAACATGGTATATTCCTGTATTTTATCTTTGAGCTCTGAAATAGTGTCATCTATAACTTCTGAGATGTTCTCCAGTGGCATTCCGTCAAATATTTTTCGGATATTGTCTATGGATATTCCCATACTTCGATAGAATAGAATATCGGAAATATACATGACATCCTCTGAAGAATACTCCCAGTAGTTATTATCCTTGTTCTTTTCCGGTTTTATCAGGCCTTCGCGAACATAATACCTTATGTTTTCTGTTGTCAGACCAAGCACCTTCGAAATTTCACCTACTGTAAGTCTCATAACACCACCATCCTGTCATCTAAATCATAAACCCCGGAGTAACTCCGATGTCAATAAATTATTAACTGATATGTATAAAAAAAGCTACCGGGAACCCCCGATAGCTAATAGAACAAAAGTATTCATATCAGACCGCAGATGATAAATCCTGCCGCCGAAATTACACCTCCGATAATTGCGTAAGGAATTGTCGTCCTGACTATGGTAATGTTGGAAACCTTTGTTCCCGCAGTACACATGAATACTGCATCGGCATAGAAGCAAAGGCTATAGCCCAGACATACACCGCTCATTACCGCAGCCACTGTCAGGGACACGGAAACTCCGGCTGCCATAGCCATAGGAACAAACACAGGCATGGTTATCAGCATAACAACCCAACAGCTTCCTACAGCAAATACACAGAAGGCAACCAATATGAAGGATGCAGCAGGAATCAGAAAAGCCGGCAGGGTATTTCCTACGCCTCCGATAACAATATCAAAGAAACCAAGCTTCTCATTAGCTGTGCTCAGGGTAAATCCCAAAAATATGATGACTCCTATGGAGGTCATTCCCTTTGCTCCGTTAAGGAAGTGCTCGAAAAAGTCTGACACCTTCATAACCCTCTGAGGAATATAGAGGAGGAACTGAGCTGCCAGAGCCAGTATCAGACCGCTGATCATGTCATTGTCACAGATAAGGACGCCGGATATCAGCACAATAATAGGTATCAAAGCATTCAATGCAGATGAAGGTTCCACATCATCGATACCACCTATGCCGACCAGATTCTCGCCCCCTTCATCATAGAGGGTAGGACCGCCGGCTTCAACTCTTTCATAAGCTGTTTTCATATATCCAAGTTTTGGGAAAAGCCCCACTGCAAGGAGCAGGGAAATCAATATCAGAATGATGGGATAGAACATGAAAGGAATTGCCTTTACATATTCGGTAAAGCCCATTCCGTAGTCACTTACCAGACTCAGGGAAAATCCTATCCATCCTGTAAATGGGATGGTAACACACAGGCAGCATGCCATGGCATGAGCCTGAAAAGCCAGATGCTCTCTCGGGATTCTGTTTCTATCCATGATGTCACGCATGGAGAATGTAACTGTAATGGAATTCAGATACTCGTCTACAAACATGATTACAGACATGAACCAGGCCAGTGCAAGAAGCCTTTTCTGACCCTTTGCAAATTTTGATATAAGATTGCCAAAGCCCTGAAGTGCACCTGACTGCTGGAACAGTTCAATTACCCCACCGAAGATAACCAGCAGAATCAGACAGAACTGGAATGAGGAATCTGAGGCTGTTTCATAGAAAGCATCGATTGTGCCTGCAAGTATATTTTCCTTATGCAGGAAAAGCATGGCAAGAAAAACAGCGGCAGACATGGAGCCGGCCATGTTTTTGGTTACAAGAGCCAGTATTATTAATACTGTAAGCGGCAGAAAAGCCAGAATATCATGAATCATAGTCAACACCCCTCATTTGCACTAATATATAGTCTCTTTCCTGATTATATGGCTTGACACCAATATAGCATAAATCATACAATAAGTAAATCAGAGAAGATAAAACAAGGATAATGACAGATGGAGGAAGAGAATGACAGAACTACTGGCTCCGGCAGGAAATATGGAGGCTTTGATCGCGGCTGTTTCCAATGGATGTGATGCAATATACCTGGGAATGCAGAAATTCGGTGCAAGGGCATACTCCTGCAACTTTGACATAGATACCCTTGAAGAGGCTGTGCAGTATGCACACCTGAGGGATGTGAAAATATATGTAACCATGAATACAATCGTATTCGAGGATGAGCTTGATGAAATGAAGGCACAGCTTGACGCACTGAACAGCATCGGAGTTGACGGGGTTATCGTACAGGATCTGGCTGTGTTTGATTATATCGTAAACAATTTTACCGACATGGAGGCTCACTGTTCAACCCAGATGGGAATCGATGACCTGGAAGGAACCCTTTTGTTCAAGGAACTTGGAGCAAAGAGGGTGGTTCTGGCTCGTGAAGTTCCAATTGAAAAGGTTAAGGAGATAAGAAGAATAGCCAAGGTACCTATCGAGATTTTTGTTCACGGAGCTCTCTGCGTATCATATTCGGGAAACTGTCTGATGTCCGGACTGATAGGTTACAGAAGCGGAAACCGAGGAAGATGCGTAGGCTCATGCAGAAAGGAATACGAGCTTATTGACACCGCTACGGGAACTTCCTACGGAAAGAGTTATATACTTTCCACAAAGGATTTGAATACAATTGACCATATTGACGATCTGAGGGGAATAGACTCTCTGAAAATCGAAGGCAGAATGAAGGAACCGGCATATGTTGCCAATGTCGTGGCCAAATATCGGGCTGCTCTGGACGGAAAGATAACAGAGGAGGATAAGGAGAATCTGAACAAGACCTTTAACAGGACTTTTACCAAAGGCTACTTATTCGGAGAAGACAAAAAAGACATTACAAACATACAGAGACCTAATAATTTCGGTTTTGAAATCGGCCGTATCACAGGAATGTATAAGGGAATGTATGAAATCAGTCTTTCCCGTACTCTGTATCAGAATGACATTATAAGAATCAGTCACGGCAGCGAGGATGTTAACCTGTCTGTGGTAAAGCTTTACGACAGAGAGGGGAATCTGATTAACAGAGCAGACCGAAGCTGTTATATCAGAATTAAGGAAAAACTGACTAAAGGAGACACGGTATACAAGACAAAGGACTATAACTATTACAAGGAACTGGATAACTGTCTGGAAAAGGAATTCAGACGTTTCAATCTGAATTTGCGAGTATATGCATATCCCGGATCCAAGCTGATTGTAGATGCAGAGGGTCTTGGATTCAACTATCTGTACGAAAGTGAGGATGTGCTTGGGGAGGCAATTAACAACCCGACTACGGCAGACCAGGTAATCAGGCAGTTCTCAAGGCTGAACGACACTGTTTTCACTCTGAATCATGTGGAATTTGAAGAGTGTAATGCCTTTATTCCGGCAAAACTGATGAATGCAGCAAGAAGAGAAATAGTCAGTCAACTGTACGCCCTGAAGCTTAACAGCCGGAAGAATCGAACAAAGCTTCCACAGCCTAAGGAACCTATAGGTTTTGATCTGAAAGAACCATACCTGACAGCAAGTGTTACGACGCAGGAGCAGTATGATGCCTGTGTAAGCTGCGGAATTGATGAGATATATTTTAAAAATATCGTGAGAAGAAATCAAATTGAATACACCCCTAGAGAGGGAGAACTTCTCATTGGCGGATACGGTGGAATCTACCGATACAGGGAGACTAATCCATTTGTTACCGATTATTCTTTAAACGTTGTCAATTCCATGGCATGCCATGAATTGCACAGACTTGGTGCAAAGAGAATAACTCTGTCATATGAACTTAACAGAAAGCAGATAGAGGAGCTTGTGGATAATTACTATGAGGAAAACCGGAGCTATCCTTCTCTGGAGATGATTGTCTACGGCAGGGCACCACTGCTGTTTACCAAGTATTGTCCGCTGAAGAAGATGAACCTCTGCGGAGTCTGCCGTACAGGCAGGTTCCGGCTTAAGGATGAATACGGTACCTTCCCGATTCTTACCAATGATGACTGCACCACGGTAATTCTCAACGGAAAAATTCTAAATCTGCTGGATGAAATGAATTCTGTAAAAGGAGTGGAGGCATTCAGGCTTAACTTCACCGTGGAATCAGCTGAAGAGGTTAAGCAGGTAATAAAAACCGCACAAAAAAAGCTGAAGGGTTCTATGAGCCATTCAGCCTTCAATCAGTCAACAGATACAAGAGGACATTTTAACAAGGAGATTCTGTAGCACGTCTGTCGAAGAGAACCAGGGTGAAAAACCTGCATTTTCCGTCATCGACCCAGCATTGGAAGCCTGCAGCATCAGCTATTTTCTGAGCATCTACACAGTATGCGGACATGCAGGAGTTATCCTTGAAGGGACCTGCGGACATCATCAATGTGTCGGAGAAGCCTTCTTTGGCCATTGTCTTTATAAGGTCTTCGGTCATCAGGTTCATGCGGTGTTTTTCAGCCTTTGTTGCCATGTCATCTGAAGGTGAGCATTCGGATATCAGCTGAAGCACCAGAGCTTTGGAATATTTTCTGCAGTTTGCCGCCATCTCTTCCACTGTGCCGGAAGCCGGAGGACAGGAAGGATTTTTACCGAATTGACCACACAGGTTGTCCTCGCAGAATTTGCGATATTCAGGTATGAATGTCAGCTGTTCCACATCAATGATTGAAGCGTTATGGAAGCCATGCTTAATGGCAAGTTCAGTTAAGTTTGGCATTGTTTCTCCTTTCAGCATATGTTTTAATCTATAGAAACAGAATAGTGGCAGGCATGAAAAAAGTCAAGTACAGTAACAAACTTACATTCAGAGGAGGAAAGAAAAATGATTTTACACAACGGGGGTAAGTATAACGGGGATGAAAGCCAGCTTCCCCAGAGGGAACACCCGGAGGGCTATGTACCCTTTAAGGAAGCTCAGACCATGGGTGAACTGGCAAAGAAGATGAACATCCTGTGCATAATAATTCTTATTTTTACCATGGGGCTGATGGCTATCAGATTACATGCTGCAGGGATAGGAATGAAAGAAACATCCGCCCAGTTTGGCATAGGGTGTGCCCTTATGATAGCTGCGCTGGTGCCTCACGAGTTCTTACATGCTCTGTGCTTCCGGGAAGACGTATACGTGTACAGCAACCTTAAACAGGGTATGCTCTTTGTAATCGGCACGGAGGACATGTCTAAGAGCAGATTCATATTTCTGAGTCTTCTGCCAAATGTGATTTTTGGTGCTGTTCCGTATGTGATATTTATGATTTTTCCTGAGTTTATATGGATGGGATCTCTCGGCGCTTTAGCCCTGTCAAGCGGAGCCGGCGATTATTATAACGTGTATAACGCAATCAAACAGGTGCCTGATAATGCTTTGATATATTTAAGCGGAATGCACTCCTTCTGGTACATACCGTAAAACAATTAAACCTTCGACCTGACCAAAAGGCCGAAGGTTATTTTTTGGTTTTATTTTTAAAGAATAGGGTTGATTTTAGTTTAAATTTTAAATAATATTAAGCGTTTTTGTAAATATATACATAATTGCACGTAGCATATTGATTTATCTGAACAAAAATGTAAAATCTAGAAAAAAGGTGTTAATGATTATTGTTATCTAATTATTTTTAGGAGGTACAAAATGAAAAAATACGTGTATTCATTTAGCGAAGGTTCAAAAGAAATGAAGAGCCTTCTTGGTGGTAAAGGTGCTAACCTTGCAGAAATGACTAAGATAGGAATGCCTGTTCCTTACGGTTTCACTATCACTACGGAGGCTTGTAACAAATACTATGAAGACGGAAAGACTATTGACCCTGCAATCATAGAAGAAATAAATGTAAAACTTGCTCAGCTTGAAGAGATAAGCGGTAAAACCTTTGGCGGCGGTGAAAATCCACTTCTTGTATCAGTAAGATCGGGAGCAGTTTTCTCAATGCCGGGAATGATGGATACAATACTTAACCTTGGACTTAACGATGTAACTGTAGTAAGACTGGCAGAGCTTACAGAAAACGAACGTTTTGCTTACGACAGCTACAGAAGATTTATTCAGATGTTCGGAGATGTTGTAATGGAAATCTCCAAGTCAAAGTTCGATAAAATCTTTGATGGACAGAAGGAAAAGAAGGGTGTTCAGTTCGACGTGGAACTGACAGCTGAAGACCTTAAGGAAATAATTGTTGAGTATAAAGCTCTTGTAAAGGAGGAAATGGGAGAGGAATTCCCTCAGGATCCTAAAATTCAGCTGATGGAAGCAGTAAAGGCTGTGTTCCGTTCGTGGAATAACGACAGAGCTATCCTGTACAGAGACTTAAACGGCATTGCTCACGATCTTGGAACTGCTGTAAATGTGCAGTCCATGGTATTCGGTAATATGGGCTCAAACTCAGGTACAGGTGTAGCATTCTCACGTGACCCTGCAAGTGGTGAAAACGTGCTTTACGGAGAATTTCTTGTAAACGCTCAGGGCGAAGATGTTGTAGCCGGCATCAGAACACCTCAGCCAATCGCTGAAATGGCAGAAGCATTCCCTGAAGTTTACAAACAGTTTGCAGAAATCGCTGACAATCTTGAAAAGCACTATACAGATATGCAGGACATGGAATTCACAGTTGAACAGGGCAAGCTGTTCATGCTTCAGACCAGAATTGCCAAGAGAACCGCTCCATCTGCAGTTAAGGTTGCCGTAGATATGGTTAACGAAGGGCTAATCGACAAAAAGACTGCAATCAGCCGTGTAGAGCCGGCTCAGATTGACCAGCTTCTACATCCTACATTTGACGCAGACGCAGTTAAGAATGCGGAAAAAATCGCTGAAGGTCTTCCTGCATCACCGGGAGCTGCAACAGGCAAGATTTACTTCAATGCAGCAGAAGCAGTTGAAGCAGCAGCTAACGGAGAAAAGACAATTCTTGTAAGACAGGAAACTTCACCGGAAGATCTGGCGGGTATGGTTGCCGCTGAAGGTATCCTGACTCAGAGAGGCGGAATGACAAGCCATGCCGCAGTAGTTGCCCGTGGTATGGGTAAGTGCTGTGTAGCAGGCTGCAGCCAGATTTCCGTAGATGAGGAAACAAAGACAGTAACTGTTGCAGGTAAGAAGTATGGTGAAGGTGAATACATCTCCATCGACGGAACAACAGGTTCAGTATACAGTGGAGAGGTAAAGACTATCATTCCTGAATTCTCAGAAGAATTCAAACAGCTTATGGCATGGGCTGATGAAATCAGAACTCTTAAGATTCGTACAAATGCTGATAACCCAAGAGATGCTAAGCAGGCTGTGGAATTCGGAGCTGAAGGCATCGGTCTTTGCAGAACAGAGCATATGTTCTTCGAGGATGAAAGAATCCCTGCAATTCGTGAAATGATCCTTTCAGAAACTACTGAAGAAAGAGAAAAAGCACTGGCTAAACTGTTACCGTTCCAGAAGTCAGACTTCAAGGGAATCTATCAGGTTATGGGAGAAAGACCTGTTACTATCAGACTTTTAGACCCACCTCTACATGAGTTCCTGCCTCAGACTGAAGAAGAAATGAAGATTGTATCCGATAATACAGGTACACCTATGGAAAAACTGCAGGCACTTGCAGAAGAACTTCATGAATTCAACCCTATGCTGGGTCACCGTGGATGCCGTCTTGCAGTAACATACCCTGAAATCGCTAAGATGCAGACAAGAGCTATCATAGAAGCTGCAATTGAAGTAAGCGAAGAAAAGGGAATCACAATCAAACCTGAAATCATGATTCCGCTTGTAAGTGAAGTTAAGGAACTTGCAGACGTTAAGAAGACAGTTTTAGGTGTAGTTGCTGAAATCGAAGAAGAAAAGGGCGTTAAGATTCCTTGCTCAGTAGGAACCATGATTGAAATTCCAAGAGCAGCAGTAACTGCAGACCAGATTGCCGAAGAAGCGGAATTCTTCTCATTCGGTACTAATGACCTGACTCAGATGACATTTGGATTCTCCAGAGACGATACAGGTAAGATTATCAAAGAATACGTTGGTAAGGGCATTCTTGAAAAGGATCCGTTCCAGACACTTGATCAGACAGGTGTAGGTTTCCTTGTAAAGACAGCAGCTGCTTTAGGTAAGCAGACAAGACCTGATATTCACCTGGGAATCTGCGGAGAACACGGAGGAGATCCTGATTCAATCGCATTCTGCCACAAGGTAGGACTGGATTATGTTTCATGCTCACCATTCCGTGTACCTATCGCAAGACTTGCAGCAGCAAGAGCTGCAATTGAAGAATAAGAAAGCAGTAGAATACCAATAATTACACACCTTGCGGAAATGCGTGCCTCCTCCTAGGAAGTACGCATTTCCACTGTGCTTAAATAATTAAAGTTAAACTCCGTATTTATTTAACAAAAACAGTTATTGGAATAACAGCTTATATTCATTTGAAATACATAGATGAAGCGTGTATAATAAAGCGTAATTTGAAAAAATATCCATATATGGAGGAGAAAATGGAATCAGCAAGAAAAAGAATAGAAGCGCTAGTCGACTATGGAAGCTTTGTTGAAATCGGCGAAAGCATATCCGCTCGTGCAACAGATTTCTATAGTGCAGACGATGCCAAGGACGGAGACGGTATCATATGCGGCTACGGAGTAATTGGCGGAAAGCTAGTTTATATTTTCAGTCAGAAGGATGCATCCATGGGTGGAACTCTTGGAGAAATGCATGGAAAGAAAATCGTTAACCTGTACAAGCTTGCCATGAGAGCAAAGGCTCCTATTATTGGTCTTCTGGACTGCAGAGGAGTCAGAGTGGAAGAAGGTCTTGACGGACTTCACGCATTCTCTCAGATATACAGAGCTCAGGCAGATGCCGTGGGGGTAATTCCGCAGATTATAGGTGTTGTAGGCATTTGCGGCGGAGGAATGTCCATGGTCGCAAACATGGCCGACTTCATCTTTGTTGAAGAGGAAAAGGGCAAACTGTTTGTGAATTCCAGAAAGCTGTTCACAGGGGGACAAGCTTTCAACCAGATTTCATACACAGACGGCATAGGAAATGAAGAAAGAATGATCAGCTACATCAAGAAAGTAGTCGAACTTTTCCCTTCTCATTCAGGAGAACTTCCTGAAGTAGTGAAGTGCACCGACGATCTGAACAGAACTATTGATCCGTCAAAGGTTCATAATACCAGGGATCTTCTGATTGAGATTGCGGACAACAATGATTTTACCGAAGTAAAGGCAGAGTGGGGAAAAGACATGATAGCCGGCTTCATGAGACTGAACGGTGCAGTTGTGGGAGTTTTCGGTAACGACGGCGAAAGCGACAGAATGACGGCCGAGGGCATTGAAAAGGCATCCCGTCTTGTGACCCTTTGTAGCAATTTCAATATTCCAGTGCTGAGCATTACCGATACTAAAGGATACGAGGTCACTGCAGAAACCGAAAGAAGCCTGTCAAAAGCAGCTACCGGCCTTATTATGGCTCTGGCTAAGGGTGATATTCCTAAGATTAACCTGATTACGGGTGAGATTTACGGCAGTGCATACAGCCTGATGAACAGTAAGGACCTTGCAGGCGATATCGTGTTTATGTGGGATACGGCAACTGTGAATCTGATTAACCCGATGGAAGCAGCATCAATTTTGTGGCCGGGTCTTTCACCTGTGGAAACAGAAGCGAAAGCCAGAGAATACAAGGAATCACACTGCAGCCCTGCAGCACTGGCTCACCATGGATATGTTGACAAAATCATCAGCCCGGAGAATACTCGCAAGTATATCATTGGCGCATTTGAAGCCTTTGCAAACGTATATTAGGAGGCATTCACATGGCATTAGGAGAAATATTACAGAAGGCGCTGCTGAACACAGCACTGGGCATGGGAACCGTTTTCTGTATGCTGATTTTTATCAGCCTGGTAATTTCATGCTTCAGGTTTATTCCAAAGCCTAAAGCAAAGGATGAACCGACACAGACAGGAAGCGGACTAAAGCAGACAGACCCTAATTCAGAGGACGACGATCTGATCCCTGTAATAATGGCAGCTATCATGGCATCCAAGGGAGTTGCGCCGGATTCCGCAACAGGCGACGAACCGGCACCGTATGTAGTCAGATCTATAAGAAGAATCAGTTAATCCGGAGGTAATTATGGAAAAATATATTGTTAGAGTAAACGGAAAAGAATATGAAGTAGAAGTTGAGCGCGTTGACGGAGACGCTGCTGTATCATCCACACCTGTACAGACTGCAGCAAAGCCTGCAGCTCCGCAGGCTCCAAAGGCTGAAGGAACAGAGGTCTCTTCAGGAACAGCAGGAAAAGTATGGAAGATTGTCACTAAAGCAGGAGACAAGGTGAATAAAGGAGATAACATCCTGATTCTTGAAGCTATGAAGATGGAGATTCCTGTTGTTGCCCCTGAAGACGGAACTATTGCGGAAATCACCGTTAAAGAAGGCGATCCGGTAGAATCCGGACAGGTAGTGGCAGTTTTGGCATAGGGAGAAGAATATGGAATATATAACAGAAACTCTTAGTAACTTGCTGGGGCAGACGGCATTTGCCAACCTGACTCTGGGCAATTTAGCAATGATCGGAGTTGCCTGCTTCTTCCTGTATCTGGCAATAGGAAGACAGTATGAGCCGCTTCTGTTGCTTCCTATTTCATTCGGCATGCTTCTGGTAAACATCTATCCGCCTATTATGGAGGAAGGTGGATTGCTCCATTACTTCTTCATGCTGGATGAATGGACAATACTTCCGTCACTGATTTTCCTGGGAGTAGGAGCACTGACAGATTTCGGACCTCTGATAGCAAATCCGAAGAGCTTTATACTTGGTGCGGCAGCACAGTTTGGTATTTTTGCGGCCTATATAGGCGCAATGCTTCTGGGCTTTAATGATATGGCAGCCGCTGCAATAGCAATAATAGGAGGAGCAGACGGACCTACATCAATTTTCCTGGCAATGAAGCTGCACCAAAATGACATTATGGGACCTATTGCGGTAGCCGCATATTCATACATGGCCCTTGTGCCTATTATTCAGCCACCGATCATGAAGGCTTTGACAACCAAAGAAGAAAGAATGATTAAAATGGAACAGCTGAGATATGTATCAAAGCTTGAAAGAATACTGTTCCCAATAATCGTTACCATCGTAGTATGTGGACTTCTTCCTACTACAACACCTCTTGTAGGAATGCTGATGCTGGGTAACCTGTTCCGCGAAAGCGGAGTTGTAAGACAGCTGCAGGAAACAGCGTCAAATGCTCTGATGTACATCGTAGTTATTCTTCTGGGTACTTCTGTTGGAGCTACAACCAGTGCTGAGGCTTTCCTGAACTGGGGAACTCTCAAAATCGTATTGCTTGGACTGATTGCCTTTGCTTTCGGAACCGCTTCAGGAGTTGTCTTCGGTAAGATCATGTGCAAGGTAACCGGAGGAAAGATTAATCCTCTTATAGGTGCGGCAGGAGTATCCGCTGTACCTATGGCGGCAAGAGTAGCCCAGAAGGTAGGCGCAGAGGAAGATCCTACTAATTTCTTGTTAATGCATGCTATGGGACCAAATGTTGCAGGAGTAATCGGTACTGCTGTAGCTGCTGGAACTTTCATGGCAATATTCGGAGTATAAGGAGAGCACAATGACAGACAAAAAAGTAAAGATTACAGAGACAGTCTTAAGAGATGGTCATCAGTCACTTATGGCTACCAGAATGAGAACAGAAGAAATGCTTCCTATTCTGGAGAAGATGGATGCAGTTGGATATCATTCCATCGAATGCTGGGGCGGTGCCACCTTCGATGCATGCATGAGATTCCTGGATGAGGATCCATGGCAGAGACTGAGAACCTTAAGAAAACATATCAAAAACACCAAGACTCAGATGCTGCTTCGCGGACAGAATCTCCTGGGTTATCGTCACTATGCAGATGACGTGGTTGAATATTTTGTTCAGAAATCAGTTGCAAACGGAATAGATATTCTGAGAATCTTCGACGCACTTAATGACCTTCGCAATGTAGAGGCTGCTGTTAATGCAGCAAAGAAAGAAGGGGCAGAGGTTCAGCTTGCAATGTCATACACCACAGGTGAGGCGTATACTCTGGACTACTGGAAGAAGCTTGCAAAGGATATGGAAAGCATGGGCGCTGATTCCATCTGCATCAAAGACATGGCTGGAATTCTTACCCCTAACTTTGCTACAGAGCTTGTAGGCGAACTGACAAAGACAGTAGATGTACCTATAGATCTTCATAGCCACTGCACCAGCGGTGTAGCTCCCATAACATATCTGAGAGGCGTAGAGGCAGGCTGTAGAATTATCGATACCGCTATTTCTCCTTTCGCCATGGGAACAAGCCAGCCGGCTACAGAGGTCATGGTAGAAACCTTCAGAGGTACAGAGTACGACACAGGGCTGGACATCAATCTGCTGGTTGAAATCGCAAATCACTTCAGACCTGTAAGAGAAAAATACATGGCTGCCGGAACTCTGAATCCGAAGGCTCTTGATGTTGACATCAAAACCCTGATTTATCAGGTGCCGGGAGGAATGCTTTCCAACCTGATGTCACAGCTGAAGGAACAGAACGCTATGGATAAATACGAAGAAGTTCTTTCTGAGGTTCCAAAGGTAAGAAAGGATCTGGGCGAACCGCCACTTGTTACACCATCATCTCAGATTGTGGGAACACAGGCTGTTCTGAACGTTCTTTACGGAGAGAGATATAAGGTTATGTCCAAGGAGACAAAAGCTATTCTTCGCGGAGAGTACGGAAAGACTATCAAGCCTTTCAATCCTGAAGTTCAGAAGATGGCAATCGGTGATGAAGAACCTATCACATGCAGACCGGCAGATCTTCTGACTAACGAACTTGATAAGCTGGAAGAAGAGATGAAGGTATACAAAAAACAGGACGAGGACGTATTGTCATATGCCTTGCTTCCCGGACCTGCAGTTGATTTCTTCAAGAAGAGAGAAGCCCTTGAACACAGTGTGGATCCAAGCCTGATGGATACGGGCAATAAAGCATATCCTGTATAAAAAGAATACAATAAAGAAAAACAACCTCTCAGTCAGCCGTGTATGACAGCTCACTGAGAGGTTGTTTTATTTCTTTTTTCCAAAATCGATTACCGCCATAAGCATAGCAAGGAGCATAATGACGATTCCAAGATATGCTTTAGGTGTGAGGATTTCTCCACCGTAAAAGAATGCTGCAATGGCTGCGAATACAGGTTCCATTGTAAAGATTATTCCTACATGGGATGGATCTGCGTACTGCTGAGCTATGGTCTGCAGTATGCACGGAACGCCTGTAACCACGGCAATACATATTATTACTGCAAGGATACTTCCTGATGAAGGTACGGCAGGTGTCTCAAAGATAAAGGCCAGCAGGAGCATGGCTGTTCCCGTTACAAAAAGCTGAAAGATACCAAGATGTAAGGCGTCTACATCCGGTTTTGATACCGCATGGTCTGTGACGATAATGTTGCAAGCATACGCAAGGGAACATAGGAGACAGAAAAGATTGCCGCCAAGGGTGTCTCTGTTAATGGAAAAATCATCCTTTAGGGTCAGGAGCATGATTCCTATGAGACAGAAAAATACGGCAATTGTAACTTTTTTCTCCGGCTTTTTCTTAAAGATTATCAGTTCTATGACGGGAACGATGACTACAGCAAGAGTACACAGAAAACCGGAGTTTGACAAAGTGGTATACTTTATACCATAGGTTGCACCTATAAAAGTAACTACCTGAATCAAACCCAGTATCAGGCAGTATTTCAAGGTGACAATGTTTACTTTTCTTATACTTTTCCACGATAACAGTGAGGCCGCCAGAAAGGCACCGAGAAAACGATATGCGTTTATCATAAGCGGTCCTACTTCTCTTAGAGAAAAATCAACGAGTGAATAGGATATTCCCCAGCAGAAGGCAACAGCAACCAGCATCAAATCAGTACGTACTTGTTTATTCATAGTGACTCCAAAACTGCAAAAATTTTTTTTTTAAGTCAAGTCTAGCCTAAGAACTTTGAAAAGTCAATATTGACAGCTTTTTACAGCTGAAATGCTTGCACAATTGTTATTTGATATCAGAAAAATCTTGTGGTACAATAGCCCGCGAGGAGGAAGTGCTATGAGAGGACTTGATGAAATAGATAAAAAAATAATCGAATTATTGAGAGAGAACGCAAGGATGCCACTGAAGGACTTGTCAGCTCAGGTATTTCTTACCACTCCTGCGGTCTCATCCAGAATAGAAAAACTTGAAAAAGAAGGCATAATAAAGGGTTATCATGCCGATATCGACCTGGAAAAGCTGGGTTACGGAATCAAGGCATACATTATGATTACCGTTAAACCTGAAGATAGAGAAGCCTTTGCTGAATTTATAAAGGGCAAGGAATACATAATTGAATGCAATCATATTACAGGAGTTTACTCTATGATTGTTAAGGCAGTGTTCCCGTCAACTACGCCGATGAACACCTTCGTGGGAGAACTCCATAGATTCGGCAAGACAGAAACGCTGGTTGTCTTCGACGGTGTGGTGGAGAACTTCTAAATTAAAAGGGGATTATTAATAGAGAAAGGGGATAGAGAAAATGACTTTTTTATTTACAATTCTGATGATGGTAGTGTTTGTAAAGCTGATTGGTCTTGCAATTAAGATGACATGGGGCCTGTTTAAAATACTGATGGTGCTGATAGTTTTCCCTGCCATACTGATCGGTCTGGCCGTTGCCGGATTTTTCTACATTGCAATACCTGTTCTGGTATTGACCGGCGTCGTATCACTGATTAAAGGATAGAGAACCATAGGAGTTTTGATGTGATTATGAGAGTAAAACCCGGAAATAAGGATAACGGAAGCACTCTTCTGATGCTTAAGCACACATATCTTGAGAAGAAAACTCAGAGGAACCTGAATGCTGTGCTGAGGTGTCTTGCCGCTTCAGAGGTATACCTTGGAGAAAGAAGCGGAGAAGGTAAAATCAAGACCGATGACGGAAGGTTATTTGAGCCTGTTCTGATTACGGATGAGGAAGGAAAAAGACATCTTCCTGTCTTTTCCAACCTGCAGGTTTTACCCCAGGAATTCATCGAGGATGGAATATCTACAAAGATTTCTACAGAAATTTGTGTAGAAATATCAAAAAAAATTAACGATTTAGAAGGTGTGGTACTGGATCCTTTCGTGGAGCCGGTTTACCTTAATTTTGAAAAAATCGATTTTTTAACCCATCTTCTCACATCAAGTAAATAGAATGACTGCGACCAGAACGAGCCGAAGAAAACCTTCGGCTCGAGGCGGTTTTTGTCAAAAAAATAACGAGAAATGCTGAGTCAAAAAACCCTGAAACCCTTGAGATTGACAGAAACTTAACGGTTTCTCAACAAAATCCACACTTGTATTTTTTGACAAAAAATGATATGCTTTAGAGTGGTAAAAGGTTTGATGTATATGGATATACCCATAAGAACATATACAAAGGAGGTAATGTTTTGGAAAAGAAAACAACGGTTCCGTTTAATGGAACGAAAGAGCAAGAAGACCAATTGCGTCAGATCATTGCAGAAATGAAAGACGAAAAAGGCTCTTTGATGCCTATTATGCAGAAGGCACAGGAAATCTATGGATACCTTCCATATGAGGTGCAGAAAATCATTTCAGATGATATGGGCGTTCCGATGGAAAAGATTTACGGAGTTGCTACTTTCTACTCAATGTTTAATCTTGAACCAAAAGGAAAGTACCAGATTTCGGTTTGCTTAGGTACTGCGTGCTATGTAAAGGGTTCCGGCCTGGTACTTGACAAAATCAAGGAGATTCTGGGAATTGATAGCGGACAGTGCACTCCTGATGGAAAGTTTTCACTAGATGCATGCAGATGCATAGGTGCTTGCGGACTTGCACCGGTTATGATGATTAACGACGAGGTATACGGCAAGATCAGCGTGGATGAAATCCCCGGAATTCTTGCTAAATACGAATAATGCTACCGGAAATATCACTCAACATTCTTGATATCAGTCAGAATTCTTTAAAAGCCGGAGCTTCCCTTGTAGAAATATCGGTTGCTATTGATTCCGCTAAGAATGAGCTGCTGTTTTCCATAATCGACGATGGATGCGGAATGACAGATGAGCAGGTGGAGAATGTGGTTGATCCATTTTTCACATCCAGAACAACCAGAAAGGTTGGCCTTGGAATACCTTTTCTGAAGCAGTCAGCTGAAGGAACCGGCGGAAGCTTTGAGATAAAATCTGAGGTTGGCAAGGGCACGGAAATCAAAGCCCTGTTCCATACGGATCACATAGACTGTATGCCTCTCGGAGATATTTCTGAGACCATCCTTACAATTGTCACCATGGCAGAAGACGTAGATATTCTTTACACCTACAGTGTTGATGAGAAAAGTTTCTCCCTGGATACCAGGGAAATGAGAACCATATTAGGAGACATATCTTTTTCGGAACCGGAAGTGAGAGATTTTATAAAAGGCTATCTGACAGAGAATAAGCAGGATGTTGACAGATAGAGTAGGAGATAACGGAGGAAACAATGAAATCACTTGAAGAATTAAGAGCAATAAAAGAAAGAATGCAGGGCCAGATTGGTGTTCGTGCAGAAAGCTCTAACGAAACACGCGTTGTTGTAGGTATGGCAACATGCGGAATCGCCAGCGGTGCAAGACCTGTATTAAATAGACTTGTTGAAGAAGTACATAACCACAAGGTACCGAATGTAATCGTGTCACAGACAGGATGCATCGGACTTTGCCAGTTTGAACCTATTGTTGAGGTTTTTGAACCCGGCAAGGAAAAGGTTACATATATTAAAATGGATGCTGCCAAGGCATCAATCGTAGTGGAAAAGCATTTAATCGGCGGCACTCCTGTTGCTGAGTACATGCTTGAATCTGATTTTCGTTAAGGGGGTTTTTCAATGTATCGTGCACATGTATTAGTCTGTGGTGGTACAGGCTGCGCATCATGCGACAGCGAGAAAATCATCCAGAAATTAAAAGAAGCATTATTAAACTTTGATCTTCAGAATGAAGTAAGCGTAGTACAGACAGGATGTCACGGACTTTGTGCAAAGGGTCCGATTATGGTTGTATATCCTGACGCAGTTACATACTCACAGGTTAGCCTAAGCGACATTCCTGAAATCGTGGAGGAACACCTTCTTAAGGGAAGAATTGTTGAACGTCTGGTTTACACAGAATCAGCTATGGATGACAAGCTTGCTTCACTGAATGAAACAGCATTCTACAGAAAGCAGAAGAGAGTAGCTCTGAGAAACTGCGGTGTTATCAACCCTGAATCAATTGATGAATACATCGGAACTGACGGATATGAAGCACTTGGAAGAGTTCTTACAGAGATGACTCCTGATGAGGTTATCCAGACTATCTTAGACAGTGGATTGAGAGGACGTGGAGGAGCAGGCTTCCCTACAGGTCTTAAGTGGAGATTTGCTTCCGGAAACAGAGGAAACGTTAAAATATATGTCTGCTGCAACGCCGATGATGGAGACCCTGGTGCATTCATGGACAGATCCGTACTTGAAGGCGACCCTCATGTAGTACTTGAAGCTATGGCCATTGCCGGCTATGCTATCGGAGCAAATCAGGGTTACATTTACGTTCGTGCTGAATATCCAATTGCTGTTCAGCGTCTGAAGATTGCAATCCAGCAGGCAAGAGAATACGGTCTGCTGGGAAAAGATATTTTCGGAACAGGCTTTGACTTCGATATCGACATCAGACTTGGAGCAGGAGCATTCGTATGCGGTGAAGAAACTGCACTGATGACTTCAATAGAAGGAAATCGTGGAGAACCAAGACCAAGACCTCCTTTCCCTGCTGTTAAAGGTCTGTTTGAAAGTCCGACAATACTGAACAACGTAGAAACATATGCAAACATTCCTCGTATAATCTTAAACGGTGCAGAATGGTTTGCTTCAATGGGTACTGAAAAATCAAAGGGTACTAAGGTATTCGCTCTGGGCGGCAAGATTAACAATACAGGACTTGTTGAAATCCCAATGGGTACAACACTTCGCACAGTTATCGATGAAATCGGTGGCGGAATTCCTAACGGAAAGAAGTTTAAGGCTGCTCAGACAGGTGGTCCTTCCGGTGGATGTATCCCTGCTGAACACTTTGATATCCCTATCGATTACGACAACCTGATTGCCATCGGTTCCATGATGGGTTCCGGCGGACTTATTGTAATGGACGAAGACAACTGTATGGTAGATATCGCTAAGTTCTTCTTAGAATTTACAGTAGATGAATCCTGCGGTAAGTGTACACCTTGTCGTATCGGTACTAAGAGAATGTACGAAATCCTTGACAAGATTACTAAGGGACAGGGAACAATGGAAGATATCGATAAGCTGGAAGAGCTGGCTTACTATATCAAGAACAATGCACTTTGCGGTTTAGGCCAGACAGCACCTAACCCTGTTCTGTCAACACTTCGTTATTTCAGAGATGAATATGAAGCTCATGTAAAGGAAAAGAGATGTCCTGCAGGAGTATGTAAAGACCTGCTTCAGTACACAATTGATCCTGAAAAATGTAAGGGATGTACTAAGTGTGCAAGAAACTGTCCTACAAGAGCTATCACAGGAAACGTGAAGGAAGTTCATGTTATCGATCAGGATAAATGTATCAAGTGCGGCGCATGTCTGGACAACTGCAGCTTTGATGCAATTACAAAGAAGTAATGGAGGAACGACTATGGAAATGATTAATTTAAAAATGAATGGTGTCGATATTCAGGCACCTGCAGGTTCAACCATTCTGGAAGCTGCTAGATTGAATAACATCGAAATTCCTACATTATGCTATTTGAAGGACATTAATGAAATCGGTGCTTGCAGAATCTGCGTAGTAGAAGTTAAGGGTGCAAGAACTCTGGTAACTTCATGTGTATATCCTATTAACGAAGGTATGGAGGTATGGACATCATCACCTCTTGTAATGGAATCCAGAAAGAAAACATTACAGCTTATACTTTCCAACCACGACAGAAAATGTCTGTCATGCGTAAGAAGCGGAAACTGTGAACTTCAGCAGTTATGCCGCAAATACGGCGTAGATGATGAAGGATATTACGACGGAGAGCGTACAGTATGTGAACTTGACACAACTGCCGCTCACATGGTTCGTGACAATACCAAGTGTATCCTTTGCCGTCGCTGCACATCAACCTGTGAAAAGGTACAGGCAGTAGGCGTTATCGGAGCCAATGAAAGAGGTTTCAGAACCAATATCGGCTCACAGTTTGAAATGGGTCTTGGAGAGACATCATGCGTATCCTGCGGTCAGTGTATCGTGGCATGTCCTACAGGAGCTATCTATGAAAAGGATTTCACAAGTGAAATCTTTGATCTAATCGCTGATCCTAAGAAGCACGTTGTGGTTCAGGTTGCACCTGCAGTTCGTGCTGCATTAGGTGAGGAATTCGGTTATGAAATCGGTACAGATGTAGAAGGTAAGCTTGCAGCATCACTGAGAAGACTGGGATTCGACAAGGTATTCGATACTAACTTCTCTGCTGACCTTACTATCATGGAAGAAGCTACAGAGTTCCTTGACAGAGTACAGAACGGTGGCGTACTTCCAATGATTACATCATGTTCACCGGGATGGATTAAATACTGCGAACACTACTTCCCTGAAATGACTGAGAATCTGTCAAGCTGTAAGTCACCTCAGCAGATGTTCGGTGCAATTGCAAAGTCATATTATGCTGAAAAGGAAGGAATTCCAAAAGAAGATATCGTTGTTGTCAGCGTAATGCCTTGTACCGCTAAGAAGTTTGAAATCGGCAGAGACGATCAGGCAGCAAACGGAGTCGCTGATGTTGACTATGCTATCACTACCCGTGAACTTGCTCGTATGATCAAACGTTACGGTATCGACTTCAACAGCCTGCCTAATGAAGAATTTGACCTGCCACTGGGTCTTGGAACCGGTGCTGCAGTTATCTTCGGAGCAACAGGCGGAGTAATGGAAGCAGCACTTCGTACAGCAGTTGAAAAGCTGACAGGAGATGAGCTGGCTTCACTGGACTTCAAAGATGTAAGAGGTGTTGAAGGCATTAAGGAAGCAAGCTATGATGTTGCCGGCATGACAGTTAAGGTAGCAGTTGCATCCGGTCTTGCAAACGCAAAGAAGCTTCTGACTATGGTTAAGAACGGAGAAGCGGATTATCACTTCATCGAAATCATGGGATGCCCTGGCGGATGTGTAAACGGAGGAGGACAGCCTCAGCAGCCTGGAAGCGTAAGAAACTTCAGAGATATCAGAGCTGAGCGTGCAGCAGTTCTTTACAATATTGACAAGAACAATCCAATTCGTAAGTCACATGAAAACCCTGCAATAATCGAGCTGTATGACACTTACCTTGGTGAACCGGGCAGTCACAGAGCACACGAATTATTACACACAACTTATGTGAAACGTACTGTAAACAAGTAAATAACACATAAGTTGCAGCAGAATAATAACAGTAATTTACAAAGCTCACTATCTCCTTCGGGAGGTAGTGGGTATTTGCGTATATATGGAGGA
This sequence comes from Eubacteriaceae bacterium, assembly GCA_029012125.1. GTDB lineage: Bacteria > Bacillota > Clostridia > Peptostreptococcales > Anaerovoracaceae > Senimuribacter. Next base: position 22,575 of record JAQXLM010000024.1, read on the forward strand.
ACAATGAAAGTCTGCAATATCAAGGAAATGCTTGAGGGAAGATTTGTTACGGAAGAAACAGAAGAAATACTTAATCATACCGTTAGTGCAGCATACGCAACGGATTTAATGAGCGAGGTTCTGGCATATACTATGGAGAATGCTATTCTGGTAACAGGACTTAACAATCCTCAGGTAGTGAGAACCAGTGAAATGATGGATATTCCGGTTATTGTTTTTGTTAGAGCCAAGGAACCAAGCAAGCAGATGGTTGCCCTTGCCCAGAGATCCGGAATAGCAATTATGATAACTAATCATAGCATGTTTAACTGCTGCGGAATATTGCATGAAGCAGGTCTGTTAGGAGGTGCAGAATATGGAAAATAGTATTCATCTGCAGTACACCGTAGACGGAACCGACTTTACAAAGGCGGGGGAGGCCAGCAGCGACGTAAAGCATAAGCTGAAAAAACTGAATGTTCCCACAGATGCACTAAGACGAATAGCTCTAGCTATGTATGAGGGAGAAATCAACATGGTAGCTCATGCCGACGGCGGAACTATCGATGTAGATATATATGAAGATAAACTGACAATGGTTCTGGATGATGTAGGCCCGGGAATTCAGGATGTTGACCTTGCCATACAGGAAGGATATTCCACTGCCTCACAGGAAGTCAGGAGCCTGGGCTTTGGCGCCGGAATGGGATTGCCAAACATGAAACGTTCATCTGACGAAATGAAAATAGAGACAGAAATAAATGTAGGAACAAAAATTACTATGACAGTGTATTATTAAGGGGATTTTGATATGGAGAAAAATGTACAATTTTATCATTCGGTTTATCTGGATGGGAAAAACTGTAAAGGTTGTATAAACTGCATAAAAAGATGTCCGACGAAAGCAATCAGAGTTCGCAAGGGTATGGCCAGAATTATCAGACAGTACTGTATAGACTGCGGAGAATGTATCAGACAGTGCCCATACGATGCAAAGAAGACCAAACGACATAAGCTGGATTACGTCTTCGAAAAATACAAGTATACGGTTGCTTTGCCGCCACCTGAGTTATACAGCCAGTTTAACAATATAACCGATACCAACATTATTCTGACCGGCCTGAAAAAGCTGGGATTTGATGATGTATTCGAAGTAAGCGCAGCAGCTGAGCTGGTATCTGAGGCTACACGAAATTTTATAAAAGAGAATGAAGACAAATGGCCTCTGGTAAGTACTGCATGTCCAAGCGTTACAAGACTTATCAGAGCACGTTTCCCGGGACTTGTAAGTCATCTTTTACCTATTGTTTCACCGGTTGAAGTAGCAGCAAGCATTGCAAAACAGCGAGCGGTAAAGGAAACAGGTCTTTCACCGGAGGAAATCGGAGTAGTGTTTATTTCTTCATGCGCCTCAAGGGTTGCAAATATAGTTGACACTATAGGCATGAATTACAGCCCTGTAGATGATGCAGTGGCAATCAAGGATATATATCCTGCTCTTGTGGCAGCTATGTCAAAGCTTACAGAGGACGACATAGAAGATCTGACTATTTCCGGCAAAATCGGTGTTGGCTGGGGTATCAGCGGAGGCGAAGCCAAAGGGTTATTCACATATGAATATCTTGCAGCGGACGGAATTGAAAACGTTATTAATGTTCTGGAGGAGCTGGAAGACGAGAAACTGTCTGACAGAATCAGATTTATAGAACTTAATGCCTGCAGCGGAGGCTGTGTGGGAGGAACTCTTACAGTTGAAAATCCGTATATCGCAACATCAAAGAATCATCGTATTACCAAAGATAAAGAGATCGCAATCGCCAAGATTGAGGATTACAAAAAGGAATACCGTCTTGATATGTCATGGACAATTCCTGTTGAATATATACCGGTATATCAGCTGGGAGACAGCATGATAGAAAGTATGACCATGATGTCAGAGAGAGAAGAAATCTTGAAGGAGCTTCCCGGACTGGATTGCGGAGCCTGTGGTGCACCAACCTGTAAATCACTGGCAGAGGACGTAGTCAGAGGATACGCAAAGAAAGAAGACTGCATATACCTGATGAGATCTGAGTTCTCTGAATTGAGAGATGAGTACCGAGAGCTTCGACAGAGGAGTCAACTGTTTGCGGAAACACATGAAGATGACCATAAGGAGGAATAATATGATTGTAAAAGATATTGCATCCCTGGAGGGGATTACCACAGTAATAGAAGGCGACGCTATGGATAGAGAAATCAGCGAGGTTTACTGCTGTGATCTCTTAAGTGTTGCCATGGGTGGAGCACCTGAAGGCAGCTGCTGGTGCACTGTGATGGCTAACATGAACACCCTTGCTGTTGCTGCTCTTGCAGATTGTGCATGCATAGTTCTTTGCTGCAATGCAAAATGTGACGACAATATGCTTATGAAAGCCAAAAATGAGGGCATTACTGTTTTCTCCACCGAGCTTCCTGTTTTTAAAGCTGCTCTGGAAGTTCATAGAGCTATTGAAGGATAAAATAAAATGAGTAAACTCGCGTATGACATGCATTTACACTCATGCCTGTCACCATGTGGCGATGACGATATGACACCTGCTATGATTTGTGGTATGGCAAAGGTAATCGGACTGGATCTGATAGCTTTGACCGACCACAACACATGCGGGAACTGCCCGGCATTTGCAGAGGCTGCAGAATTCTACGGTCTGACTGCAATATGCGGAATGGAGCTTACCACCCTGGAGGAAGTACACGTGCTTTGCTACTTCTATACACTGGAGGATGGTATGAAATTCAGCGAGTATGTCCATGATCATATTCCGGACATTAAGAATAAGAGCTCCATATTCGGACACCAGTATGTTGTAGATGCACAGGATGAGATTATCAGAGAAGAGGATAAGCTTCTTATTTCAGCAACAGATATTCCTCTTTCTCAGGTGGATTCTCTTCTGCAAAGCTACAACGGAATAATGGTTCCGGCTCATATAAATAAAACTTCTACAAGTCTGCTGTCAAACCTTGGTGTAATACCGGAGGACAGCACCTTTGTCTGCGCTGAGGTGGCACATCCTGAGGATGTGGAAGGTCTAAGAAGGGACAATCCATATCTGGAAAAGTGTAAAATAATATCCAGCTCAGATGCTCACACTCTCAATGATATTCAGGAACCTATCAGATTTCTGGAAGTGGAGGAAAACAGCGTGAAGTCTGTTTTGGATAGTTTAATAAAAAAAGAATAAAACAGCGTGTGTGAATGAAGTGCGGTGACCCCAAAAGTCTAACCTTTTGGGGTCAGTTCAATCTCACGCTGTTTTTATTTTTTTGAAATAAACAGTATATAACAGTTGACAACTGTTTAAGACTGTTATATACTGTTTACAAGACGGAGGTAAAGAAATGAATATAATTTTAAACAACGCTTCCATGATACCAATATACGAGCAACTGGTTAACCAGATAAAGAGTCAGATTATCGAAGGTAGGATAACTGATGCAGAGCCATTGCCCTCTGTCAGAGCTCTTTCCGGTACACTGAAAATCAGTGCACTGACGGTAAAAAAAGCTTATGACAAGCTGGAGGAGGATGGATTTGTCGTAACGGTACACGGGAAAGGAACCTATGTCGCTCCCACTAACCATTCATTAGCAATGGAAGCAAGACGTAAAGCTGTGGAGGAGGACTTTGCCAAAGCATTGGAAAAGGCTCGGACTGTAGGCATGAGTGTCGAAGAAATTCGACAGATTATAGATATTTTATTGGAGGATTAAGAAATGATATCCGTAAAGAACATTACTAAACACTATGATGATTTTTCATTAAACATCACCTTTGATATTCCTAAGGGATGCATTACCGGTCTTATCGGAAAGAACGGAGCCGGTAAGAGTACAGCAATTAAAACCATTCTCGGACTCGTTAGTCCCGACAGCGGCAGCGTTAATGTTCTGGGAAAGACTCCTATGGAGCTTTCTAATGAAGATAAGCAGAAAATAGGAGTAGCCCTTTCGGATTCAGGCTTCAGCGGATATCTGACCGTAGGCGATGTCAGCAAGATTATGGATAAGATGTATGATGACTTTGATAAGGTTGAATTCTCACGAAGCTGCAGAGAGTACGGTCTGCCGGAAAACAAGATGATTCAGAAGTTTTCAACAGGAATGAAGGCAAAGCTAAGGGTGCTGGTTGCCCTTAGCCACAAGGCAGAACTGCTTATCATGGATGAGCCGACGGCAGGAATGGATGTAGAGGCGAGAAATGAAATTCTGGATATTATTCGCGGGTATCTGGAAGAAAATGAAGAATGTGCTGTGCTGATAACATCCCACATAGCCACAGACCTGGAAGGCATCTGTGATGACATCTACCTGATTCACAACGGAAAGATTATACTTCACGAAGACACAGATGTTGTTCTGTCAGATTACGGAGTTCTGAAAGTGGATGAAGATAAATTCTCAGGGCTGGACCGGGAGGCAATCCTTTCCTTCAGAAAGGAATCCTACGGTTATAGATGCCTGACTAATCAGAAACAGTATTATATTGAAAACTATCCGGGAATGGTAATCGAGAATTGTGGAATCGATGACATTATCCTGTTAATGACTGGAGGTAAATAAAATGAGAGGATTAATACAGAAGGACTTATGCCTGGTTTTACAGAGAAGCCGTGTTCTTGTTGTTATAATCGGAATCGGTGCATTGATGGGTATGTCCACGGATGGATCTTTTGTTATCGGATTTTTGACAATGATTTGTGCTATTCTCACAGTAGGAACCATTTCCTATGATGAATTTGACAACGGATACCCGTTTATAATGACTCTGCCTATTACGAGAAAAACCTATGTGGACAGCAAGTATGTTTTCTGTCTGATGGGCGGTCTGGTCGGTTGGATTATCTCACTGGTTATCTATTTTATCTGCATGATAGTTAAAGGTAACACAATTACAATATCAAGTATAGCTGAAACAGCTGCTTTTATTCCGGTACTGGTACTGTTAATAGCTTTGCTTCTTCCTATGCAGCTCAAGTATGGTGCAGAAAAGAGCAGAGTGGTAATCATTGCAGTAGGCGGCACCGCATGGGCACTTGGATATTTCGTACTGAGCAATCTGCCGAACAGTATGAAACCGGAAGCTTTCTTTACGGGACTGAGTGACACTGTAATAACCGTTGCTCTTGTGGTAATATGCATCATTCTGCTTGCTGTTTCCTATTTTGCAAGCCTGCATATCATGGAAAAGAAAGAGTATTAATCAGGGATATTAGAACAACAGAACATATCAAAAGGGGAAGAACATAGAGGGTAAAATATAAGGGTGCGGCCATTGGTCGCACCCTTTAGTGATATCCGGTATTATTCTATGCTCTTCAGTGACTCTGTCATGCTGATGTTATCAAGCTTTCGCTTCATCACCACATTTACGATAAAAGCGAATACGAAGGTCATTATGACTGACATGATGTAGCTCATTACTGTTATTCTTACATCGAAAGAAATCATGTCGACGTTAATCTGAAGTATGATGAACTCCAGAAGCAGGCGACCGACTACCAGTCCAACAAGTGCACTTACCGCTGTAAGAAGCACGTTTTCACGGAATACATAAGAGGATGTTTCTCTGGACCTGAATCCCAGAACCTTTATGGTAGCTATCTCTCGAATTCTCTCCGTGATGTTGATATTGGTCAGATTATACAGCACAATAAAGGCCAGCATGCCGGCAGATACTATTACCAGAATAACGATGTAATTAAGGCTCTTCATCATATTGTTTATACGATCTCGCATATCGTTGTTAACTGATACTGCCGCAACCATGTTATTATCCAGAATCTTTGCAGCAGATTTCTGGATATAGCCCTCTGTATCTTCCGGTAGATTATCTGAATCGGCTGCACTAAAGCATCTTACGAAGGCAGTCTTTACATCAGGTTTAGCACCAAAGCCCTTTTCATAGGTAGAAGGAGTCATGTAGACGTAGTTGTAAATGAAGTTTTCACATATTCCGCTTACTGTTACCGTCATTTCATGCATATCCTGGTCACGAAGGGTGATGGTATCGCCAATGCTTATATCATAGGTTCTCGAAAGCTTTTTGCAGATTACCGCTTCACCTTCCTTTGGATATTCGATGTGTTCGTATGCCTTGTCATGAAGGTCAACGAATCTTTCAAAGGTCTCATTGTCACCGTCAGCCGCGATAATGGAAACTGACTTAACCTTGTCATTAACTATCAGTTCACCGCTGCTCTGGCTGAGAAATATTATCTCATCATAGTTAGATGAAGTTTTTCTTGTAAATCTGCGCTGACGCTGGTCATCCATATTCTTATCAAAGGTGATAGAGTAGTCGAAGGTCTGAATCTCATCAAACTGATAGTTTACAATATTCTGAATGGAATCACGGATACCGAAGCCTGCAACCAGCAGTGCAGTGCATCCGCTTATCCCCAGAATCATCATCAGAAATCTCTTCTTATATCTGAAAACGTTTCTCAGAGAAACCTTCTGCAGGAATCCCAGTCTGTTCCAGATGAAGGATACTCTTTCCAGCAGAATACGCTTACCGTTCTTTGGCGCCTTTGGTCTGATAATCTGTGCCGGAACATCCCGGAACTCTCCTATAACCGAAATAAGGGTTGAGCCCATGGAGCAAATCAAAGCAGCCAGAAGAGTAGCCAGTCCAAGCTTCCAGTTTATTACATACAGGATATGTGAGTTGAAGTCATACATCATTCCGTAGCATTTCCAGATTACCATAGGGAATATATACGATCCGGCAAAGAAACCGATAACCGCGCCTACAAAAGCAGCACTTCCGGAATAGAACAGGTATTTTCCCATAACTGAAAGGTTACTGTAGCCCAGAGCCTTAAGTACACCTATCTGAGTTCTCTGTTCATCAACCATTCTGGTCATAGTAGTCATGCATACCAGAGCCGCAACCAGGAAGAAGAACAGAGGGAAAACCTTTGCAATTCCGTCTACGATTTCCGAGTCATTTTCAAAACAGGCATAGCCTACATTGGTATTTCTGTCCAGAACAAAGGTCTCAGCTTCTTCAATATCCTTAATATCCTGCAGAGCCTCGTCCAGCTCATCCTTGGCATCGTCTAATTCCTTTTTGGCTTTGGCAAACTCCCGGTCTGCTTCAGCCAGTCCGTCCAGGTATTCGGCTTCCCCATCATTCAGGTCTTTTTCTTTTTTCGCCAGTTCACTGCGACCTGCTTCAATATCATCAAGACCTTCATTTACCGCAGCCAGGTTGGCCTGGATGCCCTGTTTTTGGGCCTGAAGCTGGTCCGTAGGCTGACCGTAAGCCTCAGCTTCCGCAATGCCCTGGTTTACCTGTTCCAGTGCAGCCTCCAGGTCCTGTTTATTCTTTTTCAATGTAGCTTCATTATCATCAAGCTCTTTCTCAGCCTTGGATATTTGGGATTTACCGTCTTCTATTTCGATGCGGGCATCCTCCAGCTCGGCATAGGCCTCAGCCCGCTCTTCCTTGTATTCAGCCAGACCATCGTCATATTCTTTCTTGGCATCCTTCCACTCATCCATGGCTTCATCCACGATACGTTTATGCCTGTCAGCTCCAACGGTGGTCAAAGTCTCTTCAATGGTATCTTCAGTGGCATCTATGTAATACTTGTACTCGTCGGAGTAAATCATATAGTCTTTCTTCAGACCGATATAAACCTCAGTATAATAATCTGTATCAAAGCTGTTAAGGTTCAGATATGCAAAACCACTGACTGTACCGTTTCCAAGAGATGTGGTTCCTCTCTCAAAATTCAGATAGATAGGGGATACAACCGTACCTACAATTTTCAGTTTTTTCTTTTTAAACAAATCCAGTGTGTCCTTATCGTTTCTATCAGACAGGACAAGGCTTTTTCCTATCACATCATCGCTGAACTGGTAGTCAATTACACATTCGTCAGAGGACTTGGGCATGCGTCCGCTCATAAGACAAAGGCTGTTTACATCATCTGTGATGGAATGAAACTTAAGCACCTTGTCCTCATCGCCTCCGCTGAAGTGATAGAGAGCATCGGTACTTACAGAGGGCTGAGCCGATTTCACCTCAGGAGCCTCTGACAGTTTTTCAATGTCCACATCCTCAAAGCCCAGGGTGGAAACCAGTCTGTAATCGAAAAGATTCTGTTCCTCCAGATAACGGTCGGTGGTTTTTACCATAGCTTCCTGCGTTACCTTAAGACCGGAGAAAAAGCCTACTCCAAGGGCTACAATGGCAAGAATGGCAAGATAACGTCCAAGACTGGATTTTATTTCACGAAAAGTCGATTTCTTTAACATAATATTTACCATTCAATTTCTTCAACAGGGATAATGTTCTGATTCTCTTCAACAGAGGATACAAGACCGTTCTTTATGTGGACGATTCTGTCGGCCATTGCTGTCAGAGCACTGTTATGGGTAATGATTACAACCGTCATTCCTGTTTTTTTACTTGTATCCTGAAGCAGCTTCAGGATTGCTTTACCTGTGTTGTAGTCAAGTGCACCTGTTGGCTCGTCACAAAGAAGCAGCTTGGGGTTCTTGGCAAGAGCTCTGGCAATGGCGACTCTCTGCTGTTCGCCACCGGAAAGCTGTGCAGGGAAGTTATTCAGTCTGTGGGACAATCCTACATCCTCCATAACCTGCCTCTCGTCCAGTGGATTTTCACAAATCTGTGTTGCCAGAGAAACATTTTCCAGAGCGGTCAGATTCTGGACCAGATTATAGAACTGGAAAACGAAACCGATATCGTATCTTCGGTAATCGGTAAGCTGTTTTTTCGAGTATTCCGAAATAACATTTCCGTCCAGGATTACAGACCCGGAGGTGAGGGTATCCATGCCTCCCAAAATGTTTAGAAGAGTGGTTTTTCCTGCACCGGAGGCACCTACTATTACACAGATTTCACCTTTTTGGATATCAAAGGAAACATCTCTGAGGGCCTCGATTTCAACCTCACCCATTTTATATACTTTTCTTACATTCTTTAGTTCAACAAAAGCACTCATTATTGATCACTCCGTTTATTATTTTATGTATCTCATTCTAACACAATCCGTTAAATCTCGCTAGATAAAGACGAAAAAAGGTGGTATAATATTTGTTAGATTTACGGGGGGATTTTATGAGAAGAAGAGGATGTTTAACAGGCTGCCTGGGAGGATGCCTGAATTTTATTATTTTCATATGTGTGATTGTTGGCGTATGGTATCTGGGAACATATACTCTGAAAACCAACAGCATTACAATTGAAAGCGACAAGATTGCAAGCGATATTACATTTGTCCAGATTACAGATCTGCACGGAAGTGAGTTCGGTAAGGACAATTCAGAGCTTATTGCAAGAATTGAGGAGGCTGAGCCTGACTTCATTATTTCAACAGGAGATATGTACACCCACTGGTCATCCAAGGGAAAGGACACAGCAGTTGCTTTGCTCGGTGCGCTGGCTGAACGCTATCCGGTTTATTCCGTATGCGGAGAGCATGATAATGATAACGAGTATGAAGAAAGGCTGGAGAATGCGGGGGTAGATGTACTGGACTACGAATCCCGTGATATATATGTGGGAGAATCCATGGTCAGACTTTATGGTATTACTAACGCATACTATTCCGATACCTTTGACCTGACAAGAGAGTTCAGCTTTGATAAGAGTGTCTATAATATTCTGGCAGCACATATCTGTAACCCTGACGCCTTTGCCGATGCCGGTCTGGATCTGACCGTATCCGGAGACAGTCACGGAGGACAGATAAGAATTCCGTACTACGGAGCTTTGATAAATCAGGGTGTATTTCTGCCTGAAACCAAGGAGGGTAAGGCAAAGTATACCAAGGGACTGTACAAGGTCTCCAACACCGATGTGTTTATTTCCGGAGGACTGGGCAATTATCCTGTTCCAATCAGATTTTTAAATTTACCTGAAGTTGTTGTATTTCATTTGAAAGGGGAGTGATTGACTCATGCGATTCAGCAGAGAATATGAAATAGGATGTCACGATGTAGATTTTAACAATAACATTAAGCCCTCTCTTATACAGAGATATATGATGGATACTGCAGACCATCAGATGAGAGAGAGAAGACCCTCAGGCGAGGATCTTCTGGAGATGAAGAAGGCTTTTATCATGACCAGGATCTATATAGAGATAACAGGTCAGTTACATACATACGACAGAATTAAGGCAGACACATGGAGCTGTCCGACTAAGGGAGCGACCTTTAACAGATGCTTTGAACTTCACCGTGACGGAGTGTCTATGGCAAAGGCTCACAGCATGTGGGCTTTGATTGATACGGAAACGGGAAAGGTGTGCAGACCTAAGGAGGTTGACATTTCCGCCTATGAGCATGAAGAGGCTCTGGAACTGGATATGCCTGCCAAGTTCAAAATGCCGAAGGATATTGAGTTTCATATGGTTGGAACCAAGAAGGTTCTTTACAGTGAGACCGACCAGAACAGACATTTGAACAATACTTACTATGGGGATATACTATGGAGCTATATTCCTGATATTTGTGATAAGGAACTGACCTCAGTTCTGATTCAGTATCACCATGAGGCCCCTCTGGATGGAGTAATGGATATTCACATGGGCAAAATGGACGACAATCATTACTGCTTTAAAACCTTTGTTGAAGGCAGTTTAAACGTGGAGGCTGTTTTTGGAATTAGATAATAAAAGAGAGTACTACAGAAAGCTGGTTGGAATAGGCATCCCTGTAGTTTTTCAGAACTTAATAAGCATGAGTCTTAATCTTGTGGATACTCTCATGATTGGCAAGCTGGGCGAAGAGGAACTGGCTGCTGTCGGTGCGGGAAACCAGGTGTTTTTCGTATTTACGGTGGCTTTGTTTGGCCTGTACAGTGGAATGGCAGTTTACACTGCTCAGTATTTCGGTGCGGGAGATAAAGCCGGCGTAAGGCGCATGATAGGTATGGCATACCTGATAGGCATTACATCTTCCATCATCGTCATGATAGGTTCTACTGTCTTTGCAGAGGAGATAATAGGTCTGTTTTCCAGGGAACAGTCGGTTATCGGTTTTGGAGCTGAGTATCTGAAAATCGTAAACTGGTCATATATTTTCTCAGCGGCTTCCTTTGCCATTTCCTATAATGCCAGAGCAATTCAGGATCTTAAGGAGGTAACGGTAATAAATGCCCTTGCCATTGGAATAAACTGTGTTCTCAACTATTTTCTAATTTTCGGTGTTATGGGATTTCCGAAGATGGGAGTTGCAGGTGCGGCGGTGGCGACTCTGATTGCCAGAGTGCTGGAGCTGGTAATGCTTCTGGGCTACTATTACACGCGTAAAGAGCATTATTTCAAGGCAAGTCCTTCCCAGCTGTTCAGCTTTGACAGAGGACTGTTTGTAAAGGCTATGAAAACGGCACTTCCTGTAGTCCTGGCAGAGAGTTCATGGGCTATTACCACATCTTTAACCTTTGCTGCCTTCGGAAAGCTGGGGACATCTGCTCTTGCGGTATCACAGATTGCAAATGTTGCCTGTGACATGCTGCAGTCTGTATTCTTCGGAGTCGGAAATGCATCTGCCATGATGATTGGCGAAAAGCTGGGACAGAGAAATAAGGATGTTGCATATTCTTATGCGATACGCACCATTAAGGTGGTAATGGTGCTGAACGTGGTTATGACTGTTCTTCTTATTGTGGCAGCAAAACCTATAGCGGCTATTTACAGCTTTAACGAGCCTACCAATACGCTGCTGATAAAGTCCATAATTGCCATGGCCATAACAATTACACCTAAGATGATAGCTTACATATACATATGTTCCTTCTTCCGTGCAGGAGGAGATACGGTTTACTGTATGATACTGGAAGCAATTGCAACCTGGCTCATTCAGGTGCCTATGGCCTTCCTGTGCGTACTGGTTCTGAAAACATCTCTGCCGGTAGCAATCATTCTGGTGGATGTCAGTGATGTGTTCAGAATAATAGTTAACCTGCACCATTTCAGGAAAAAGACCTGGCTGAAGATTGTTACGGATTGATGTGGGATAACTATTCCTTCAGCATCTTCTCAAGCTCAGGTGCTATAAGTTCCCATGGAAAGCCTACTACATTATCAAAGGAACCATTGTAGTGGTCTATATATTTCCTGAAGATTCCCTGAATGGCATAAGCACCGGCCTTATCATAAGGTTCCCTGCTGTCAAGATAAGCGTTAAGCTCTGTCTGGGAATAGTTCTTGCAGAATACCTCTGTAACATCGCAGAATACCTTCTTTATTCCTGTTACAGTATCTATAATCGTTACACCGGTTGTTACATAATGACCGGTGTTTTTTATTGCCTCAAGCATGCGCTTTGCATCTTCCCGGTCTGCGGGCTTTCCAAGAATACCGTCTTTATATACTACTGTATCCGCTGCGATTATGACTGCATCTTCCTGAATTCTTTCTTCTACCCATAAGGCTTTTTTTAATGACAGAAACATTACCGCATCACGCATTCCAATGCCTTCGGGAAGGACTTCGTCTATTTGTGCGGGAAATACCAGTGGATCATAACCGTTTTTTTTCATCATTTCGATTCGTCTGGGTGAACCGGAAGCCAATATTATTTTCTTCTTCATAAAAACTTTTCTCCTCACCGTTTGAATTATTCATATTATGGCATATTTTTTAAAATTTGCCAAATAATAAATTGAGGAGGGAATGAGATGGACATAAAGACAAAAGATAATTCGGATAAAAACAAGGTTCCTAAAAAGGACGTAAAGAAAAAAGATGTTGCAAAGGCCTATGAAAAATATACTGAGCAGTTTACGCCTAAACCCACGTATCTCGCTAACAGCCTGAAGGCGTTTTTCGTAGGCGGCGCCCTGTGCACTGCCGCCTACTTCGCCGCCGCCAGGCTGGCGGCGGCGGGCCTCAGCCAGAAAAACGCCGAGACATATGTGACGGTGTCCATAATAGCGCTGGCACAACTGTTAACAGGCCTGGGAGTCTTTGATACCATAGCGAAATTTGCGGGAGCGGGAGTAATCGTACCTATAAGCGGCTTTGCGAACTCCATGGTAGCGCCGGCACTGGAGTATAAAAAGGAAGGCTGGGTGCTGGGAGTAGGGGCTAAGCTTTTCAGCATTGCAGGTCCCGTATTGGTATGTGGAATAGGGTCATCCACCCTTGTAGGAATAATTTACTGGATAATAGAATTGTTTTAGGAGGCATGGAATGGCAGAAAAGAAAATAGGAAATCAGACTGTCAGGTTTGAAAAGAGTCCGTATATAATCGGCTCTGCCGCTGTAGTAGGCAAAAAAGAGGGACAGGGTCCTTTGGCAAAATGGTTCGATCTATGCCTTGATGATGATATGTACGGTGAAAAAACCTGGGAAAAGGCAGAAAGTAAAATGCTTAAGGAGTCTATGACGAGAGCTTTGACTAAATCAGGAAAAACAAAGGAGGATATAGACCTGGTTCTCAGCGGTGACCTTTTGAATCAGCTGATGTCTTCCTCTTTTATGGCAAGAGAGCTGCATTTACCCTTCCTGGGATTATACGGAGCATGTTCTACAATGGCAGAATCTCTGCTGCTGGGGGCCATGCTGACAGACGGCGGCTTTGCTCACAATATTATTGCGGGAGCCTCCAGCCATTTCTGTACTGCGGAAAGGCAGTTCAGAATGCCGGTGGAACACGGAAACCAGAGACCGCCTTCAGCTCAATGGACTGCAACGGCTACAGGAGCAATGGTTGTCTCCGAAAAGCCAAGTCAGATCGGCACAGTGGGAATTGCAGGTGAAAACAGAGTGGGAACTCAGAAACAGATAAGAGTCGACTGTGGAACCATAGGAAAGATCATCGACCCGGGAGTAAAGGATGCAAATCAGATGGGAAGTGCTATGGCACCTGCAGCTGTGGACACCATTCTCAACCATCTGGAGGATACAGGCAGAAGGTTTGACTATTACGATCTTATCATTACAGGTGACCTGGGACACATTGGAAAGGATATAGCTGCGGATCTGCTGAAGGATGCCGGGATTCCGGCAGGGGCAGTAGATGGGAATTACGATGACTGCGGCACCATGATGTATTACAGGGAGGCTCAGGATGTTCACGGAGGGGCCAGCGGATGCGGATGCTCTGCTTCAATTTTTGCGGGAAACATACTGAGTCGCATGGCAGGTGGGGAATTATCAAGAGTTCTGCTGATCTCCACAGGAGCCATGCTTTCAACAATAAGCCCTTTTCAGGGAGAAAGCATTCCGGGAATAGCCCATGCCGTTGCACTGGAGGCATGTGACATGAGCCGGGAAGGAGGTATTTAGATATGGACTATTTATATACTTTTTTGCTGGGAGGTGGTATATGCGTTATCGGTCAGATTCTGATGGATACCACCAAGCTTACTGCTCCTCGCATACTAGTTATCTTTGTGGTCAGCGGAGTAGTTCTTCAGGCACTGAATCTATATGAGCCACTGGTAAAGCTTTGTCATCAGGGTGCCACCACGCCTCTGCCCGGCTTCGGTTATGCATTGGCAAAAGGTGCAATTGATGGAGCCCAAAAGGGATTTCTGGGGGCCGTTACAGGCGGAATCAAGGCAACTGCAGCCGGTGTTGGCGTAGCCATATCCTTTGGGTATCTGGTAGCGTTAATATTCAATCCAAAATCTCCTAAATAGCTCTCATGAGGGTTACGGTATGGATTCAGGCAGTAAAAGTAAACAATAATCGGGTTTGTAGCCTTGAAACCGTTGAAATTACACGCTTCTAATACTTTAGTTTTAAATTTCGTTACAAAGTTTGAAATTGCTAAATCGCCCTTTTTTCCCCGAAAAACCTATTGATTTTATTCGTGAATGCCGTAGAATGAGAACGTCAAATCGTGCAAAGAGAAGAAAGCCCCACAAAGAAGGAATAGTGTGGCGAAGTTTTCAAAAAGGAGGATACTATGAAAAAAATCAGGCTAGGTCTCGTGGATGACAACAAGGATTTCTGCACCACCCTGAACAACTGCATCAGAAATGAAGCTGATATGGAGGTTGTTTTTATTGCAGAGGATGGTCTAAAGGCTGTAGAGCAATTGCAGAAGACACCGGTAGATGTTCTGATTCTGGATCTTGTAATGCCCCACCTGGATGGTATAGGAGTTCTGGAAAGAATTAATAACATGAACCTGGAATGCTATCCAAGAGTCATTATGGTTTCTGCCGTAGGACAGGACTCAATGATTCAGAGGGCAACGGCTTTAGGTGCCGAATACTATCTTGTAAAACCAATAATTCCTGATATCATTGTAAGTCGAATAAGGCAGGTGATGATTCGCGACATTGGGGCACTGAGCAGTCAGGGAATGTTTAATCTGCGCAGAGCATCAGCCTGCAGAGAGACTGTGGCGGAAAAAGATCTGGAAATTGAGATAACTAACCTGATTCACGAAATAGGAGTTCCTGCACATATTAAAGGGTATCAGTACATTAGGGACGCCATTACCATCGTGGTTGAGGATAGAGATATACTTTCCGCTGTAACCAAAGAGCTGTACCCTATGGTTGCAAAGAAAAACAATACAACACCAAGCAGAGTAGAGCGCGCAATCCGTCATGCCATAGAGGTTGCGTGGAACAGGGGTAAAATTGAAACTATAGATGCTTTGTTCGGGTATACGGTAAAGAACGATAAGGGCAAACCGACAAACAGCGAGTTTATTGCCATTATCGCAGATAAATTGAGATTAGAGAGAAAGGCCATGTAGCCTGAGGATGCTCCGGAAGCCGGAAATCAGATACTGCATTGATTGTAAGTATAAGGTTTCGGCTTTCGGGGTTTTTTGTTGAAACAATGCATGTGTTATGGTATGATTATATGGAATGTATTGTTGTTAATTAGAGATTGAGGTATAAGCTTGTTTAAGACTTTTCGACAGATAGTAAATGATCACATAAAGTATTACCGACAGATACTTTTTCTTGCAAAGGTGGATAAGGATAAATCCTTTAAGGGATCTGATCTGGGATGGATATGGGCTCTATTCAAGCCGTCTATCAGAATTGCCGTTTATTACATTGCAATGCTGATCGGTTTCCGTTCCAGCGGAAATATTCCGGGAGCTAACTGCTCCTATTTCCTCTGGTTTGTTACGGGGATGATTCCATGGTTCTATATGAGTGATATGATTGTGGGCGGAGCCACCTGCTTCAAAAGATACAGAAATATCATTCTTCGGACTGATTTTCCCAATTCCACAATTCCTTCAATAGTGTCACTTTCCAATTTGAGACTTCACCTCATACTTATGGCATTTTTGATAGGCATGTTTGTGATTATGGGAAATACTCCGTCTGTGTACTGGCTCCAGATTCCGCTGTACATGATTCTGATGCTGGCATTCACTTATGTCTGGTCTATGACCGTAGGTCTGCTGTCAATCGTAAACATTGACATTAAGAACGCACTCAGTACTTTGAATTCAATGGTTTTCTGGCTATCCGGAATACTGTTTAACATTAATGTAATCGATAATGAAATTGCGCAGGTGTTTTTCATGCTGAATCCTGTAACCTTCCTGGTAATGGGATACAGAAACTCAATGTGCTTTGATAAATGGATAACTGAGGATCCGGCTTCACTGGGATGCTTCCTGGGAGTTTTTCTGGTGTTGTTCGTCGTGGCAATGAAGCTGTATTCAGGGCTTCGCAAGAGATTGCCGGATGTAGTTTAGCGAGGAAGTTTATGGGTAAGAGTATTGTTGAATTTAAGAATGTAACCAAGGAATTCAAGATTCACCGAAGCAATAAGGACAGATTCATAGATATGGTTTTCCTGAAGGACAGAGGCGTGTCAAGAATGGGAGTATCCGAAATGGGCTTCACCGTTGAGAAGGGCGAGAGCGTAGCTGTTATCGGAAAAATCGGCTCGGGCAAATCGGTGATTTGCAGCATGATTGCAGGCATTACCAGTCCTACCAGGGGCAGAGTAAAGGTTGACGGAAAGGTTTCATATCTGAGCGGAGATTTAAGGAACGGTTTTGTCGGCGACTTTACAGGAAGAAAAAATATGAAAATACAGGCTACTCTCTTAGGATGGTCTGATTCTATGCTGAAGGAACATGAGCAGGAAATAATTGACTTCACTGAGCTGGGTGATGCAATAGACAAGCCTGTGAAACACTATGAGAAGGGTGCTGCCAAACGAATCGGCTTTGCTCTTCAGACCTGCATTAAACCGGAAATAATGGTATGTGACTTTGGACTGGGCTTTGGTAACAACTCCTTCAGAGCCAAGTGCCTGGCAAAGCTTGAGGAGTATGCCCGGGATGATGAGGTTACTTTTTTCCTTGCATCTTATGGCGGCCCACTGGCTAAGAGACTGTGCAAAAGGGGAATAGTAATCGATAACGGCAGACTTCTCTTTGACGGTCCTGTGGAGGAAGCGGTTGCATTTTACAGGAAAAATATAGTTATCAGGGCCAAGGATAATGACTTTGATGAAGAGGAATCCGCTGAGGATAGTTCCTCCTTTGATGAAGGCTTTGACGACAGTTACTAATGTATTATGACAGGGGAGATTTTGTATGAAACGTGTACTGACCTACGGAACCTATGATTTGCTGCATTACGGTCACATCAGACTGCTTAAGAGGGCGAGGGCGCTGGGAGACTATCTCATCGTTGCCGTTTCCACTGATGAATTCAATGCGGGAAAGAACAAGAAGGCATATCACAGCTACGAAACGAGAAAGGAAATGCTTGAGGCAATCAGATATGTTGATCTGGTTATTCCGGAGGACTCCTGGGAACAGAAAATTCAGGATGTTCTTGACTACAAGGTTGATGTTGTAGTAATGGGAGGAGACTGGAAGGGAAGCGACAGATTTGAATACCTGAAGGATTACTGTGAAGTGGTTTATCTGGATAGGACTGAGGGTATATCTACCAGTATGATTAAGAAAGAACTGAATCTTCAGCCGGAAATTGACAACGTTGACCAGATTCCCGAACCGGGGAAATAGGCCGTAGCCGGGATTTGAAATAATCAATTTGAAAGCGATCAGCTGAAAATATATCAGAGAAAAGAGAAAAGGTTTTGAAGAACGTAATTATGAAGGCGTTCACCCTTGGGGTGAATTTTGTGTACCTATTCTTTAGACTGTTGCCTGTGAAGAAGAAGGTTACAGTAATCAGCAGACAGAGCAACCTGCCTACGCTGGATTTGGAGATGCTTGCCGAAAGGCTTGAGCAGGAGCATGTTCAGACCGTTGTCCTGGCAAAAAAGCTGGAAAAATCCCTTTCCGGTGCAGTCTCCTATTTTATGCATATGTTTGTGCAGATGTATCACATAGCCACATCGGAAGTGGTGGTGCTGGACTCCTACTGTATACTGGCCTGTGTTCTCAAACACAGAAAAAGCCTGAAAATAATTCAGATGTGGCACGCCCTGAGTGCCGTTAAGAAGTTCGGATACGACACCATAGGCAAACAGGACGGCTCCGACATGGACACTGCACGTATAATGCGAATGCACAGAAACTATGATTATGTGCTGTGTTCGTCCAAGGCTACCGCATCCTATTTCTGCAGTGGATTTAATGTGGACCGGTCAAAGATTAAATATCTGGGATTGCCAAGAATAGACTATATTCTTAAGGACAAGCCTGACATCAGAGAAAGAATTACAGAAAGGTATCCATGTCTGTCGCCTGAGGGGGGACGCAGAAATATCCTTTATGTTCCTACCTTCAGAAAGGGCAAGACTGTGGACGTGGAAAGCCTGTCCGGAGCAATAGACTTTGACAGATACAATCTCATTGTCAAGCTGCACCCACTGGATAAGATTGATTCTTCATGGGTACCAAAGGATCACATAGTTGTGGACAGTGAGTTTAACAGTTATGATCTGCTGGAGATAGCCGATGTGATAATAAGCGACTATTCTTCATATGTGGTTGAGGCCAGTCTTAAGAATATTCCACTTTACCTGTATGTTTACGACATAGAACGCTATATGGAGACTACAGGTCTCAACATGAGCTTTGTGGACGAGAAAATAGGCAGATATGCATTTCAGAATCCAAATACTTTAATAAATGCTATTGAAGAAGAATATGATTTTGATATACTAAAAGAATTCAGAGATAAATATGTAGATGTTGATACGGAGGACTGTACAGGGCAGCTGGCACAGTTTATCCGAAGTTTACCGGCTGCATGACAGCAGTTAAGGAGGAAGTAAATGCGAAGCAATACAAATGAGGCAAAGCGCAGTAAGAAAAAGGGAAAGCTTTCTGCATGGTTCAACAGAAAGAAGACATGGCAGAAGGTGCTTATAATCGCCATGATCGTTGTTCTGATTCTGGTTACTGCAATAGGCGGTTATGCGCTGTTCCAGTACAGCAAGATCAACAGGATGGATCTAAGCGATGAGGAACTGTCCTGTGTAGACGTAGACGGATACCTGAACATACTTTTACTGGGTGTAGACAGCAGAAATATGGATGACATAAGCGGCACCGGCGCGGATGCAATCATGATACTGAGCCTGAAGGAAGAAACAGGAGAGATAACCCTGACATCCATCTACAGAGATACATACCTGAAGATGGCTGATTCCGATAACTGCTACAAGATTACCGACATCAACAGAGCAGGAGGCCCGGAGGCACTGATAAAAACGCTGAACCAGGCAATGGACCTGAATATCAGCAAATATGCGGTTGTTAATTTCAAGGCTGTATCCGACCTTGTAAATGCTGTGGGAGGAATCACAGTAGATGTAGAGGATTATGAAATCGAACAGCTTAACAAATACACCAAACAGACTGCCTACAATATAGGTCAGGATGACTATCAGCTTGTTACTCAGCCGGGAGAACAGACTCTGGAGGGAGTGCAGGCAGTATCCTACGGAAGAATACGTAAGGGCGTAGGTGACGATTTCAAGAGAACCGAAAGAATGAGAATTGTAATCAACCTGGTTCTGGATAAGCTTAAGCTGAACGACATCAAGCAGCTGAACGGCATTATGAATGCGGTACTGCCTAATGTTCAGACTAACATGAAGATGAGAGATATGCTTATTCTTGCATCAAAGTTGACAAATTTCACGATAACCAAGGGTGACGGATGGCCATATGAAGTTACCACCGGTATGCTTGGCGGTATTTCATATGTATTTGCAACGGATCTTGAAGAGAATGTAAAGCAGCTTCACGAAAAAATCTTCGGAAGAGAAGGCTATGATCCGACTCAGACTGTAAAGGATATTTCTGCACTGCTGAACGCAAACAGAAGTGGCGCAGCCAATCAGCAGGTTGTAGACCCTCAGGAAGAAGCAAATAAGGATGACCCTACACCTAACAAGAATAGCGGCACATCCACTTCAGGTCAGAAGTCAGATTCCCAAAACAGTAACAGCTCAGACTCAAACAAAAATACAAACAAGGATACAAATAAGAACAATAACAATAACAATAATAGCTCATCTGACGGTAATAAGGATAACAACAACCCATCAACGGAGCCGGAAACTCCGGGAACAGATGAACCTGCAGAACCGGAAACTCCGGGAACAGATGAACCTGAACCGTCAAATCCTGACACACCTGATACTCCTGAAACTCCGGATCCGGATGGAGGAGATTCCACGGGTGAAGGCTCAGGAGAATAACAGAAACGTATAGAAAAAATCAATATATAGATAGAAGGTAGGAAAAGTATTATGGCAAAGGAAAAAATCAATTTTGAAGATGAACAGGTGAGACTGAGATACAGACATACAGCCTCCCACGTAATGGCACAGGCAATCAAGAATCTATGGCCGGAAGCAAAACTGGCAATCGGACCGGCAATCGATAACGGATTCTATTATGATATCGATATGGAACACAAGCTGTCCGACCAGGATTTACTGAAAATCCAAAAGGAAATGAAGAAGGTTATCAATGCAAACCACAAGCTGGAAAGATTCGAGCTTCCAAGAGAAGAGGCTGTTGCTTTCATGGCTGAGAGAAATGAAGACTATAAGGTTGAACTGATTAATGACCTTCCTGAAGATGCTATCATTTCATTCTATAAGCAGGGTGATTTTGTTGACCTTTGTGCCGGACCTCACATGGAATCCACGGGCCAGATCAAAGCTGTAAAGCTTATGAGTGTTGCAGGTGCATACTGGAGAGGAGATGAGCACAACAAGATGCTTCAGAGAATCTACGGTACAGCGTTCCCAACTCAGGAAGAACTGGATGAATACATCAACAGACTGGAAGAAGCCAAGAAGAGAGACCATCGTAAGATAGGAAAGGAAATGGATCTGTTCGCTATTTTCGAAGAAGGTCCCGGATTCCCGTTCTTCATGCCTAAGGGTATGATCATCAGAAACGAACTGGAGAACTTCTGGAGAGCTGAGCACAGAAAGAGAGGATACGAAGAAATTAAGACTCCTCTTATCATGAATGAACAGCTTTGGAGAACATCAGGTCACTGGGATCATTATAAAGATAACATGTACTTTACAAAGATTGACGAAGGAGACTATGCTATTAAACCGATGAACTGCCCGGGTTCAATGCTTTGTTACAAGAGAAAGATGTGGTCCTACAGAGACTTTCCAATCAGAATGGGAGAACTGGGTCAGGTACACAGACACGAACTGTCAGGTGCTTTACACGGCCTGATGAGAGTAAGAACCTTCACACAGGACGATGCTCACATTTTCATGCTTCCTGAACAGATAAAGGATGAAATCGTAGGAGTAGCTAAGTTCATCGATGATGTTTACAGCATGTTCGGATTTAAATACCATATTGAGCTTTCAACAAGACCAGAAGACTCCATGGGAACTGACGAAGAATGGGAAATGGCAGAAGATGCTCTTAGAGGTGCCATGGAAGAACTGGGTGTTCCTTACGTAGTTAACGAAGGAGACGGTGCCTTCTACGGCCCTAAGCTGGACTTCCATCTGGAAGATTCCATCGGCAGAACATGGCAGTGCGGAACTATCCAGCTGGATATGCAGATGCCACAGAGATTCGACCTGACATATGTGGGATCAGACAACGAAAAGCACAGACCTATCATGATTCACCGTGTTATCTTTGGTTCAATTGAAAGATTTATCGGAATCCTGACAGAACACTTTGCAGGTAAATTCCCTCTATGGCTGGCACCTGTACAGGTTAAGCTGTTAACAGTTGCTGAAGCATTCAGTGATTATGCCAAGGAACTGGCTGCTGAGCTGGAAGAACAGGGAATCCGTGTTGAACTGGATATCAGAAACGAGAAAATCGGATATAAGCTGAGAGAAGCAAGAAATGAAAGAGTATCCTATATCTGCGTTATCGGAGAAAAGGAAGCAACTGCAAAAACTGTTTCCGTTCGTTCCAACAAGGTAGGCGATTTAGGTGAAATGTCATTCGAAGATTTCAAAGCTAAGCTTGTAGAAGAAATCAGAACGAAGGCAATGTAATTGAATATCAAAGCAAACAAAGAGGCTTGGTCGGTTTATTCGACCAAGCCTTTTACGCTTTCAGCAGCAGCCATGGCTGATGAATATGCAAACTGAAGGTTATATCCTCCGGTATCTCCGTCAATGTCCAGACATTCGCCTATGGCAAAGATTCCCCGATGTTTTTTCAGCGCCATTGTCTTAAGGTTTACCTCTGACAGGTCTATACCACCGGCAGTAGCCATAGCCGAATTAAAGCCACCGGCAGATTTCACAGTGTAGGAATCGGCAGTCAGCCTTTGTGCGATGGCCTTAGTCTTGCTCTGGCAGGCATTACATACTGTGGCCACAAAAGCCTTTGGAAGGTTAAACTCAGAAGCAACGATACCCGGCAGTGCAGCCTTGCTGTTTCGACATGCTTCTGAAATTCTCTCAGACGCCAGGGGAGCACTTAAAGGATGGAGATAGTTAATCTCTATTCTCTGCCCGTTTTCCATATATCTTGAATTGTTGATTATCACCGGACCTGAAAAACTCTGATGCGTAAGTAGAAGATCCCCTCCTTCGCTTTGGAATACTTTTTTATCATTATTCCAAAGAGATATAGCCGCATTTGTGAAGGATATTCCCGAAAGCTCAGTATAGGGATAGTCATATACCTTTGCCGGAGAAAGACTTGGCTTCAATGTGGTTATTTTCAGTGAAAGTGACTTCTGAAGCACCTTGAAAAAACTTCCGTCAGAGCCTGTGGCAGGATAGGAACAGCCTCCTGTTGCAATAATTACAACCCTGCAGCTGAAGGTTTCTTCAGGGGTATGGAGGATCCAGAAATCACCTGAACTGTCTATACTCATAACTTCCGCATCTGTTCTAAGGGTAAAATGATTGCATTCAGCCCTTGTAAGCAGCATTCTCTGTATTTCCCCTGCGTCCATGGATGCAGGAAACACCTTTCCATCCTCACGGGTAATGGTTTCAACCCCGTTTTCTCTCAGAAAATCAATCAAAGCGGTATTACTGTATCTGTACAGACAGCTTCTGATTTTTCCGCCATGGGAACCGTAATGCTTTACATATTCCTTAATATCTCCACTGTGAGTTATATTGCATTGACCTCCGCCACTCATAAGAAGCTTGGAAGCAGGTTTATGGGTCTTTTCAAGTATGAGGCCTCTGTTGACTTTGATACCGGAAGCGGCAAAAAGACCGGCTGCACCGGCACCTATTATTATACAGTCGTAAATCATTCTAATCTCCTTGAGTAATCTGCAATTTGGATTATATCATAAACTGTACATTTCGACAAAATTAGTGTATAATATTTCGTAACTTTTTTTCGGAAAGGAAGTAATATGGAGAAGAAGGAACTGACAAGAAGATATCTGCTTTTTATCGTCAGTTTGTTTATAAGTGCACTGGGTATTGCAATTACCAAGAGGGGAGAACTGGGGGTTTCACCTGTATCTTCAGTGGCAAATATCATGAGCATCAGATTTGACGTGTTGTCCATGGGCAGCTGGCTGATAATATGGAATTGTGTTCTGCTGGTGGGACAAGTAATAATTCTGAGAAGGGATTTTAAACTGATGCAGCTGCTTCAGATACCACTGTCATTTTTATTCGGGTGGTTTACAGATATCGGAATGTTAATGGCAGCTCATGTACCGGCTGAACTGTATCCTGTTCGAATACTGCTGGTTTTGACGGGCACCTTTGTGCTGGGATTCGGCATTAGTCTGGCAGTTGTGGCCAACGTAATAATGAATTCAGGGGAGGCTTTTGTTAAAGCTGTTTCGGACAAGACACACTTCCAGTTCGGAAACGTGAAAATTGGTTTTGACATAACCTGCGTAACACTTGCAATTGTACTGTCCCTGGTATTTTTCAAGGGCAGTGTAGTGGGAACACGTGAAGGCACGTTAATTGCGGCAGTGCTTACGGGAGTTGCGGTAAAGCTGTTCACAAGATTAACAGGGGACGGAGTAAAAAAGCTTCTTAAGCTGAACTGACCTAACCCTTTGATCATACATATGGGAAGAGAGAAAGGAGATTTTTATGGATCAGGATAACAAGAAAAACGTTTATACATATGATCCCGAACAGATTCACAAAGAAGCTGCACCAAAGAAAGGTGGATGGAAGAAGGGACTGTTAATCTGCGTCCTTATCATCTGCATCTTTGTCGTAGCAGGAATAGGATTTGATTTACTGGACTTTTCGGTAAACATTTTTTCCGGTGGAAACAGTAACAGTAGTCAGTATGAATACAGCGATAGCTACATCGGCGTGCTGCCTATTCACGGCACCATCGGAGAAAGCGAAGGAGAATACGACCACACCTGGCTGCTGGAGAGAATCGAGCAGATGGCAGAGGATGATGAAAACAAGGGACTGATGCTGAGTATTGATACACCGGGTGGTGCGGTTTATGAAACTGACGAACTGTATTTTGCAATTAAGGAATATCAGAAAACGGGAAAACCTGTTTATTCCTACATGGAATCTATGGCTGCATCAGGAGGATATTACATTTCAGCGCCTTGTGATAAAATATATGCCAACCGGAACTGCTGGACCGGATCAATCGGTGTAACCATAGGAACTCTGTATGACGTATCAGGTTTCCTGGAAAAGGCGGGCATTAAAACCGTAACCATCACATCAGGTGCCAACAAGGCAATGGGTAGTTCTGTGGATCCTTTGACCTCCGAGCAGAAGGAAATATTCCAGTCTCTTGTAGATGAGGCATATGAACAGTTTGTAGGTATAGTTGCAGAGGGAAGAAATATGGATATCAAAGCTGTCAAGAAGCTGGCTGACGGCAGAATCTACACTGCTGCCCAGGCGGAAAAGGAAGGTCTTATAGATGGAATCGCTTCCCGGGAAGATGCTTTGAAGATGATGATGCAGGATTGTAAACTCCAGGACTGCGAGACAGAATATATTGAATACGAGCCTCCTGTGAGCTGGCGTTCAGTACTTGACTTTGTGACTGAACTGAAGAATGGTAAGGTTTCAGGAGAGTATGAACAGCTGATGAAGATTCTTGATGAGAACAATAAATTTGCAATCACATATATGGCACAGATCGAAAGATAGCAGGCAGGTATAGACCATCATTAAAATACGAAAAATATTATGGCTGTTAAGGAAAAAACCTTGACAGCCATAATGCGTTATGTTATCATATCATCTGTTATGATAGATAAGATTACGGAAGCCAGCCTTCTGTACGATTTCTACGGACAGCTTCTGAGTAAGAGAAAACAGGAAGTCATGGAGCTTTACCATGAGGAAAACCTTTCTCTTGCAGAGATTGCCGAAGAGTTCGGTATTTCCAGAGCAGCTGTTCACGATTCTTTGAAATCAGCAGAAAAAGCCCTGGCTCAATACGAAGAAAAGCTGGGTCTTGTAAACAAGTTTGTAAAGTCAAGTGAGGCAATCAGTCACATAGACAGGGCAATCGACAGGCTGATTGAAAACTACGGACATAAGGACGAGGGACTGGCAAGAGAACTTGAAACGATTAAAACTGTAATTAATAGTCTGGAGTAGATTTATGGCATTTGAAAGCTTAGCAGACAAGCTGCAAGGTGCATTTAAAAAGCTTAAAGGAAAGGGAGTTCTTACCGAGGCAGACATTAATGAAGCCATGAGAGAGGTAAAACTTGCACTTCTGGAAGCGGACGTAAACTTCAAGGTTGTAAAAGGCTTTGTTAACGACGTTAAGGAAAAGTGTATGGGCTCCCAGGTCCTTGAAAGTCTTACACCTTCACAGCAGATTATAAAAATTGTAAATCAGGAGCTCATCGAACTGATGGGCGGCACCAACAGCAAGCTGACATACTCACCGTCAGGTTTCACAACCCTTATGATGGTAGGTCTTCAGGGTACAGGTAAGACAACCACCTGCGGAAAGCTTGCAAACTACCTGAAGCAGCACGGAAAGAAACCGATGATGGTTGCCTGCGACATATACAGACCTGCCGCTATTGACCAGCTGGAGGTTGTAGGAAAGTCTGTAAATGTTCCTGTTTTCACTATGAGGGACAGCAGAGAGCCTGCAAAGATAGCACTGGCTGCCAAGAAAGAGGCAGAGAAGAAAGGCTTTGACGTGCTCATTGTGGACACAGCCGGACGGCTTCAGATTGATGAGGCTTTGATGGATGAACTTGTAGATATCAAGGGAGCCGTTAAACCTCATGAAATTCTTCTGGTTGTGGATGCTTTGACAGGTCAGGATGCGGTAAACGTTGCCGAAGGCTTTAATGAGAAGCTGGGAATAGACGGTATCGTAATGACCAAAATGGATGGTGACTCCAGAGGTGGTGCCGCACTTTCCGCAAAGAAGGTAACAGGCAAGCCTATTAAGTTTATGGGTACAGGCGAAAAGTTTGACGCTTTGGAACCTTTCCATCCTGAACGAATGGCCGGAAGAATTCTGGGCATGGGAGATATGCTTTCACTGATAGAGAAGGCAGAAGCTGCTTTTGACCAGGAAAAGGCTGAAAAACTGGAAAAGAAACTGAAAAAGAATCAGTTTACACTTGAGGATTTCCTGGACCAGATGGGACAGGTTAAGAATATGGGCGGACTTGGAAAGATTATGGATATGATGCCGGGTCTGTCACAGGCGCAGAGGAATGGGCTGGACATTGAAGCCGGAGAAAGGGAATTCCGTCAGATGGAGGCTATCATTCAGTCTATGACCATTGAAGAGCGCCAAAATCCTAATCTGCTTAATGCTAGCAGGAGAAAGAGAATTGCGGCAGGTTGCGGACAGCCGGTCAGCAAAATCAATAATTTAATCAAGCGTTATGAGGAAGTTAAGAAGATGATGAAACAGTTTAACAACCCTAAGGCGCTAAAGAGAAACAAAATGTTCAGAGGTTTATTTTAATCATTAGTTAAGGAGGAAACAGTTATGGTAAAGATCAGATTAAAGAGAATGGGAGCTCACAAGAAGCCTTTTTATAGAGTAGTAGTTGCAGATTCCCGTACACAGAGAGATGGTAAGTTCATCGAGGAAATCGGTTTCTACAACCCACTTACAGAACCACCAACAATCAAGATCGACGATGAAAAGGCTAAGAGATGGCTTTCAAACGGTGCACAGCCTACAGACGTAGTAAAAGGTCTTTTCAAAAAGAACGGCATCATTGAGTAGTAGGAAAGCGGTGATACCAAGTGACTAAGTTAGTTGAATCTATTGCAAAGGCACTGGTTGAACATCCTGACCATGTGGTTGTAACAGAGCAGCCCGATAGCCAGGGCAGTGTTTTGCAACTAAGAGTAGCTGCTGACGATATGGGAAAAGTTATCGGCAAGCAGGGAAGAATAGCGAAAGCTCTTCGTACCGTTGTAAAGGCTGCTGCTACAAAGAGCAACAAAAAAGTAGCGGTAGAAATCCTTTCAGAAGACGAATAACATGAATTAAATGAGGCACATGGAATAATCATCTGCAATGGTTTTTCATGTGCCGAATTCGTATAAAAGGCAAAAGGTGAAAAATGGAAAAAATCAAGATTGGAAGAATTGTAAATGCTGTAGCTTTACGAGGCGAGGTTAAGGTTTACAATTACTCCGGATACAGGGAGAGATACGAGGAACTGGATCGTATCATAGTTGATAATAAAGAATATGACATTGAAAGAGTCAGGTATCAGCAGCAGATGGTAATTCTTAAACTGTCGGGAGTAAATGACAGAAACGGGGCCGAGGCGTTGAAAAACAAGGATGTGTTTATCACCGAAGAGGACCTTTGCGAACTGCCTGAGGATACCTTTTATATACGCGACCTTATAGGAATGAAGGTTGTGGATCAGTCCGGCGAAATCGGAAAGATCAAAGATGTTTTACAGCCGTCAGCTCAGGATGTTTACGTGATCAGAACCCTTAGCGATAAGGAAATCATGATTCCGGCAGTTAAGGAATTCGTAAAAGAAGTAAATCTTGAAGAGGGCTATGTAAGAGTGGAGTTAATCGACGGAATGCTGGAATAAGAGGACCGATGCTATGAAAATAAATGTTTTGACCCTTTTTCCCGAGATGTTCAGTGCTGTCACAGGCAGTATTCTGGGGAAGGCAGCGGAAAAGGGAATACTGGAATTCAACTTCATAAACATAAGAGATTTCAGCAGAGAAAAGAGAGATAAGGCAGACGAATATCCCTTTGGCGGCGGACCCGGTATGGTTATGCTGGCAGACCCCATTTTCAATGCTCTGGAGTCAATAGAAGCCGAGGGAAAGAGAATTCTTTACATGTCTCCAAGAGGCAGACTTCTCAACGAGGAGAGCATAAAGGAACTTGCCGGAAATGAAGAACTGACCATACTATGCGGACATTACGAGGGAGTGGATCAGAGAGTGCTGGATTACTGGAATATGGAGGAGGTCTCAATCGGAGACTACGTGCTTACAGGCGGAGAATTGCCTGCAATGGTTCTGATAGATGCGGTTGCAAGACTGATTCCCGGAGTACTTGCCGGAGAAGAATCTGCTATGGAGGAATCCATTTATTCCGGTCTTCTTGAATACCCTCAGTACACAAAGCCCAGAAGCTACAGGGGTATGGATGTACCGGAGGTACTGCTTAACGGGAACCATAAGCTTATCCATCTGTGGAAGTTTGAGGAGTCGTTGAAACTGACACGTAAGGTCAGACCGGACCTCTTCGAAAGGTTTCTGGAGAACCATGGCGAATTGACAAAAGATGAGCAGAAAGTATTGGAAAAAGTACTGAAATGATGTAAAATATAGGTATGAAAAAGAAGAAGAAAAAACCAATAATTTTAATCTATATATTAGTCCTGATCGCTCTGTATCTGATCATCTACGTGGTGCCCAAGGTTACAGGCGTATTGGAACCAACCTACAATGTTTCATACGGTGAAATGAAAATATCCGATACTACTACAGGGTACCTGGTCAGAAATGAAAAGGTGTATGTCTCTCAGCAGGGAGGGGAACCGAACTATTATGTTAAGGACGGTACTTTGATGCGGAGAAACACAACCGTTATGGAGGTTAACGGCGGCTCAGACGGAGAGATACGCACCAAGTATCAGGGAGTTCTCGACAGACTGGGAAGTAAAGCCGTTGAAACATCGGATTTTACCGTTAAGAACGGAGGAGTGGTTTGCTATTATGCCGATGGATATGAAGGTAAGCTGACTCCAAAGAATATGAAGAAAAAGAAACAGACTTTCTTTCAGGGGCTGAGCCAGGATAATGTTGTTGAACTGAAGCGAAAGCAGATAAATGCCGGAGAGCCGGTGTTTAAGATAGTTGACAGAACCAACTGGTATATAGTGTGTTATGTGGACAAAACTCACAAAAGCAGATATCCGGTTGGAAAGGAAGTCAGCGTAGAGTTTGAAGATAAGACAGTAAAGGCGACGGTATACGCAAGGAAGACCGAGGGAGAGTTCTGCAGAGTAATCTTGTCCACAGATCATTTCTATAGCAAATACGGACAGATTCGAGTTGCTGAGAATATTAAACTTGTCACCTACGAAAACAGGGGACTTCTCATAGAAAACAAGAGTATTGTTAAGGAGAAGGGTCAGGTCGGAGTATATGAAAAGGACAAGCTGGGAAATGTCTTCTTTGTTCCTATTAAGGTAATTAAATCAGACGGAGAGATGTCTCTGGTTTACGACACCAGGTTCTACGACAGCAAGGGAAATGAGCAGCTGACCGTGGAGATATATGACGTCGTGCTGAGAAATCCAAAAAATAAAGAATAAATTACGATAAGAAAAGCGGGTGATTAAAATGTCAATTAAATCCAACATCGAGTACATTGAAGAGCTGAAGGCAAAAGCCTGCGAACAGAGTGGCAGAAGTGCAGACGATGTTCTGCTGGTGGCTGTAACCAAGCTTCATTCACCGGAAGAGATGAACGAGGCAATAGACGCAGGGATTACGGATATCGGAGAAAACAAAGTTCAGGAGATTCTGGACAAGTATGACAAGGTTAAGCCTGTAAGATGGCATTTAATCGGTCATCTTCAGACCAATAAGGTAAAATATATTATAGATAAGGTTTCCATGATTCATTCCGTTGATTCACTGAAGTTGGCAAAAGAAATTGATAAGAGAGCCGGTCAGCATGGTATCAATATGGATATTCTTATCCAGGTAAATTCAGCCATGGAGGATTCTAAATTCGGTATAACAACAGAGGAAACAGGCCGGTTGATTCAGGAAATATCCCAGCAATGTCCTAATGTGACCATAAAGGGATTGATGTGTATTGCACCTTATGCTGAGGATCCTAATGAAATCAGAGGATACTTTGCTGAGGTTAAGCAATTATACGACGAGTATAAAGACTGCGGTCTTGACAGAGTTGATTTTGAATACCTGTCTATGGGCATGACTCATGATTTCCAGGTTGCGATTCTTGAGGGATCCAACCTGATAAGAGTCGGAACTGCCATTTTTGGGTATAGAGATTATAGAAGTGAAGAAAAATAAAGGAGAAAAGTATTATGAGTTTTGCAGATTCAATCAAAAAGATGATTGGCATCGAGGAAATTGATGACGATGAAATGATTACTGAAGAGGAGGTTAATGCTGCTAAAGCAAAGATTATGAAGGAATCAAGAAGAACCTCTGAAAGCGACATTTCATATGACAAGGCCAGACTGACGAAGCCTGAAGCAAAGGCGGACAAGCGTTTTTCCGTTACAGGTACGAGCTCATTCAAGCTGGTTCTTATCGAGCCCAAATCATTTGAAGAATGTACTAAACTGGTTGATAGTCTAAAGGGAAGACGTCCTGTTATCATTAATCTTGAGAAGCTGGAGACAGATGTTGCAAGAAAAATATTTGACTTCATGAACGGAGCTACATACGCATTACAGGGAACCGTTCAGAAGGTAGCCAACAACATTTTCATCTTTGCACCTGAGAATGTTGACATTGCGGCTAACCAGTCAAACAAAACTCAACCGGGAACCGGTCCTGATGAAAATAATAATCCTTGGAGGGTATAGATTTGAAGATAATATTAATACGAGCAATAAGCTGGTTTTCTGATTTACTGACGCTGTTGCTGTGCATTCGTGCCATATTAAGCTGGTTTGCAAGAGACCCGTATTCACCGGTCGGAAAAGCATATTACGCAATGGTAAGGATAACAGAGCCTATAGTATCACCATGTCGTGAACTGCTTCGCAGACTTAATGCCAATACAGGCATGCTCGACTTTTCACTGCTGCTGGCATTTTTCATGGTTAGGATAGTTGCCAGACTTCTGGCAATGCTTGTCTACATTATATTTTAGTTAGTTTTGTCGTTTAATTGAAAGGAATTACTATGCTTACACCACATGATATCGAAGTAAAAGAATTCTCAAGATCCGTTAGAGGCTATAAAACTGAGGAAGTAGACAAGTTCCTGGATGAAATAATTCTGGATTTTCAGGAGCTGTTAGATGAAAACAAGAAACTTCGCAATTCTGTAG
The DNA here is from genome assembly GCA_029012125.1 of Eubacteriaceae bacterium. Classification (GTDB taxonomy): domain Bacteria; phylum Bacillota; class Clostridia; order Peptostreptococcales; family Anaerovoracaceae; genus Senimuribacter. Next base: position 54,456 of record JAQXLM010000024.1, read on the forward strand.
CAGATCTGAATGCGGATTTGCAGCAGTACAAGAAATCCGAATCATCTATGCTGAATACCCTGGAGTCTGCCAAGAAGCTGATGGGTGATATATCTCAGAGTGCCGAAAAGAGAGCAGAAATTATCATTAATAATGCCAATGCCAATGCTGAGGCCATTCAGAGAGAAGCCAAAGAATCCATCGTCAAGCTGACGGAAGATGGAGAAAGACTTGCTGTCAGGGTTAAAAGCTTTAAGGAAAGATACAGAGCCATGCTTCAGGACGAGCTTGACCAGATTGACGGTTCAACAGAGGACCTTATTGCAGAGCTGGAAAGAGAGTTTTTGCGTAAGTCGTCTGTTCCAAGCTATGATGATAGTGAAATCAAAGTCGCTGACAGAGAGAAAAAGAGAGAAAACAAGTTTGATACAGTTGTCGTAAAGGAAAAGACTCTTGAAGAAATGCTAATGGAGGATTTCGGTTCCAAGGAAGGCGATTTAACAAGAACAATTGTTGTAAAAAATAAATAATGATTGGGAGGCGGGGCAGTTATGCCCCGTGATTTGTGTATGAAATATTATGTAATGGGAATCGGTTTGATTGTTTTTGATCAGCTGGTAAAGCTTCTGATAAGGTTAAACCTGGCGGTAGGTGAGTCCATAAATATTTTAGGGGACTTTTTCAGAATTACTTATGTGCAGAATCGTGGAGCAGCTTTTAGCATTCTCAGTGGACAGAGAATACTTCTGATACTTCTGCCTGTTGCACTCATAGGGGCGGTACTATGGTATCTGCACAGAAGCAGCCGAAAGCATCCTTTGATGTACACATCAGGTATGCTGATAATGTGCGGAGGACTGGGTAATCTTATTGACAGGGCATTTTTCGGATTCGTGACCGATATGATAAGCTTTAGCATTTTCCCACCCGTATTCAATATGGCAGATATATGTATTACCGTCGGATGCTTTATGTTTCTGCTGTATGCTCTTTTGGAAGACAAGCTGGAAAAGAAGGATGAGAGGTAGAAATGTCCGAAGAAAACAAGTTTGAATTCTTTGTAGATGAAAATCAACAGAATACCAGAATAGACCTGCTTCTTTCGTTAAGCCTGGAGGGAACGTCCAGAAGCTTCATCCAGAAGCTCTTTGATAAAGAAAAGATATCCGTTAACGGAAGCATATGCGACTCCAAAAAATACAAGGTCAAAACAGGAGACAGAATTGAAATCAGCATCCCTGAGCCGGAGACTTTGGAAATAGAGGCGGAGGATATTCCGTTGGAAATAGTGTATGAGGATGACGACCTTCTGGTTGTTAATAAACCTAAGGGCATGGTTGTTCATCCTGCAGTGGGCAATTACACCGGAACTCTGGTAAACGCCATAATGTATCATTGCGGTGACCGACTTTCATCCATAAACGGTGTAATCAGACCGGGAATTGTTCATAGAATAGACAAGGATACCAGTGGCCTTCTGATGATAGCAAAGAATGATATGGCTCATGAAGCTTTATCAAAACAGCTTTCGGAGCATTCCATAACTCGAAAATACATGGCCCTGGTATATGACAATATTAAGGAAGAATCAGGAACTGTAGACGCTCCGATCGGTAGGGATCCCAAAAACCGACTGAGACAGGCTGTAACCGACCAGAACAGCAAAAGAGCTGTAACCCACTACAGGGTTCTTGAGCGTTTCGGAAAGTATACTCTTATAGAGGCTCAGCTGGAAACAGGCAGAACTCACCAGATCAGGGTTCATATGGCACATATCAAGCATCCTCTTGTAGGGGATATGGTTTACGGACCGCGTAAGCAATCTATAAACGTAGAGGGTCAGATGCTGCACGCAAAGGTTTTGGGTTTTGTTCATCCACGAACCGGAGAATACATGGAATTTGACAGTCAACTGCCGGAATACTATCAGGAGGTGTTACAATGGCTAAGAAAACAATGAAGCCGGGAACTATGCTAAATCCCGTCCCTGCGGTGATGGTTTCCTGCGGAGAAGGTGAAGAAGCTAATATTATTACAATAGCATGGACCGGAATTATTAACTCTGAGCCACCTGTCACCTATGTTTCCGTCAGGAAATCAAGACACTCTCACAGACTGATAAGTGAATCAGGAGAATTTGTAATTAACCTGACCACTGAGGCTTTGGCCAAGGCAACGGATTTCTGTGGAGTAAAGTCCGGTAGAGATTTGGATAAATGGAAGATTACAGGACTTACAAAGGAAGCAGCATCCCTGGTAAGCTGTCCAATGATAAAGGAAGCTCCGGTAAATCTTGAATGCAAAGTTATGGAGATAAAGGAATTCCCGACTCATGACATGTTTATAGCCGAAATTGTCAGCGTTCATGCTGACGAAAGCCTTTATGATGAAGGTAACAGAATACGTCTGGACAGAGCAGGACTTATTGCATATAATCACGGCGAGTATTTCGGCCTGAAACCCATGCCACTGGGTAAATTCGGCTATTCCATTATGAAGCCTAAGACCAGAAGAAGAATTAACAGAGAAAAAAGAAACAGGCGGGGATAACACCCCACCCGGCTGATTCATATCGATTGGTTATAAAATATTTGCGTTGTTTTTAGCTTGATTAAGAGCGCTAAGCCTATCGTCATTTGAGTCCTTTCTTTGATTATATGATAATTTAATGAATTCGAGACATTTTTCGCAAACATATCCACCCTTAAAAGATATGGTACTATACTGATCGGTTTCACATAGTGAACAGTTACAGCTTTGGTAATGATATGATCTCACGTCTGCCTCCCTTCTGACCAATCGACGGGGCAAAGCAGCTTGTGGGAACTGTCAAGGATATGATATATCAGGCAAAATGCCTTTGCAATACAGTTGCAGGAAGTTACTAGAAAATTGTAGAAAAAAAGTAAAAAAATGCAAATTTAAAGGAGATTGATGCGTAATGTTTGAAAATTTTGCAATGGAAACCAGGAACAGAGAGGTTGTGGGATATCGCTTTGATTGTGATAACCCAAAGGCTGTACTGTGCATTATTCACGGAGTAGGTGAGCATGCGGGAAGGTATAGAAGAATGGCATCTATGCTGGCAGAAAGCGGTATAGCTACAGTTGCCTTCGACCTTAGAGGTCACGGCATTTCCCAGGGTAAAAGAGGAGACTGTGCTCCCAGACAACAGGTTCTTGAAGATGTGGATGCTTTGATAGAATACGCACAGAGGTTCTATCCGGAATTGCCTGTAACCCTTTACGGACACAGCATGGGTGGGAATATCTGCCTCGACTACAAGGCCAGGGGAAATAACAATTCATTACCGGAAAAATACATTGTGTCTGCACCTTGGATTAAGCTGGTGAAGGATTTTCCAAAGCCTGTAGTTTCTATGCTTAGAGCAGCAAGCAAGATAGCTCCGAGGGTGACTATTTCCCAGAGCTTTCCTGAAGAACAGTTGGGAAATCTGATTAATGTGAGACCTTATGACGACGATCCTCTGGTACATAACACAATCAGCCTTCGCTGCGCCGCGGAGTGCTTTGATAAGGGGAACGAAATATTTGAAGGCGCAAACTACGATAACCACAACACCGACGGCAAACCGTTTTTGCTGATGCATGGTGATGAGGATAAAATCTGCTCTGTAGAGGGAAGCAGAGCAGTAGCCGCACGTATGAAGGATTCAGAAGGCTTCAGATACGTTGAATGGCATGGCTACTACCACGAAATTCATAACGGTGGTAAGGACGTTACAGGGGATGAAGTAATATACGCGATTAAGGATTTTATCCTTGCGTAGGATTGGAGTAAAAAATGAGTGATGAAAGAACAAGTGTATTAATGAAAGAATTGCTGCCGGAGGATCCGGTTGAGAGAGACAAAATGCTGGATGAACTGGATATTCTGCTGATGAGGTATGAATCCGCATTGCGTGAAATAAGAACAAAGTTCGAAATTCTAAATGATGAACTTTCACTGCTGGGCCATCAGAATCCTATAGCATCCATATCTTCGAGAAGAAAGACCACTGCGGGAATTCTGGAAAAACTTAAAAGACAGGGCTTTCCTCTTTCTCTGGAATCCATAGAAGAAAACCTTACGGATGTAGCGGGTATCAGAATTATATGCTCCTTCATGGATGATATCTATAAGGTGGCAAGAATGCTGGCGCAACAGGACGATATCAAAGTTCTCACAGTTAAGGATTACATAGCAAATCCTAAGCCTAACGGATACAGAAGCTATCACATGATAGTTGAGGTACCTGTTTTCTTCTCAAACGAGAAGAGACCTATGAAGGTTGAGGTGCAGATAAGAACTATAGCTATGGATTTCTGGGCAAACCTTGAACATAGAATGAGATACAAAAAAGACATCAAGGAAGCTGATGAAATTATGGAAGAACTTAAGGAATGTGCTGAAAATATTGCCGAAACTGACGCGCAGATGATGATTATCAGAGAAAAAATAAGACAGATTCAGGAACAGTAAAGTACAATTTCCAACCATAACGACAGGGTGGCTGCATGCATTGGGAGAATCACTCCGATGATACAGCCACTTTTTTATTGGAATTATTTATTTCTCTTGTTTATCAGGAATCATTGGATTTACCCACACAGTACGATTATTAGTGAAAATTACCATACCCGGCTTTGCTCCGGCAGGCTTTTTCACGTATTTGACCTCTACATAATCCACCGGTACGTTTTCTGAATTTCTTCCCTTGCTGTGATACGCAGCAATAGCTGCGGCCTCGAAAACCAGCTTTTCCGTAAGCTCTCTTCCTTCCATCTGAACGATGACGTGGGAGCCCGGAATATCCTTGGTATGGAGCCATAAATCGCTCTTTCCTGCTGTCTTCAAAGTGAGAATATCGTTTTCCTTGTTATTCCTTCCTACCAGAATATTAAAGCCCTCTGAGCTTACATATTTATACGGACATGGCTTGTATTTCTTTTCCTTGTAGCCACCGGCCTGCTTTCTCTTTCTTACGTATCCGGTTTCAGTCAGCTCACTGCGAAGGGCATCGATTTCGTCCACGTTTTCTGCATTCTGAAGGAAGGTAAGCACAGACTCCAGATAATCGATGTCAGCGCCGGTTTCCTCCAGCTGAACCTGTTTTTCCTTTACTGCTTTCTTGGACTTTCCGTAGCGCTTGAAATACTGCTGTGCGTTCTTTGATGGAGAGTATCTTTCATCCAGAGGAATGGAAAGGGTTTCTCCGTTATAATAGTTCAGAACCTCAACCATGGACGCTCCCGGTTTAACCAGATGTATGTTGGCGGTCAAAAGCTCACCGAATAGCCTTAAATCCTCTGAATTTTCGGCCTTCAGCAAATCCTCGGACAGACGCTGCTTCTTCAGGTAAAGCTTATCCAGGGATGTTGAAACAGCCTTAATCAGGTCGCTGGATTTCTGCTTTGCACGGTTTGAGGACTCTTTGTTATCAAAAAAGTATGACAGCGCCTGGCTGAGTGTATCAAAGTCTATGCGCTTTGATGCTCCCTCAAACTCATCTAATGTGGCAATGTGAAATTCCTGAGGCACGCCTTTCTCGTCGGTATAGACGTGAGGAAGGGTTTCCCCATGGTCGATGCTATCTATCAAAGTCGACAGGTATTCAAATCTATCGGAGCTTTGTTCCATCTGCCTTGCAATAGCAGGTGATATGCCTCCGACCTTTGACAGAATGGTCTTACTTACCGGTGGGATAGAATTCAGTTCATCACGTGTAATAGTCCTGAAGGGTGTTTTGTCCTGTTCCGGCGGATACTTGTATTCGAGACCCGGAAGGAGCTGTCTTGCCCGGTTTACATCGATTGAGACGCGTTTGATGCTGTCAATGATTTTACCCGTGGATACATCTACGAGAATGATATTACTGTGTTTTCCCATTATCTCAAAGATGAGTTTTTTGGATACGGAAAAACCGAGTTCGTTTAAGGTTTCCAGTGAAATCTCTATTATTCTTTCACTGTCTTTCTGACTGATTTCGACTATTCGTCCGCCTTGAAGGTGCTTTCTCATAAGCATGCAGAAGCCTAGTGGAGCAGGCGGATTCTGAAGGTTTTTCTCAATAAGCTGAACTCGGGGGCAGGAACTTGCGGCAGAGGCATAGAGCTTAACATTACTTTTCCTCGTATGTATGTTAAAAACAAGCTCATCGCTTTCCGGCTGATAGACCTTTTCTATTTTACCAAGGAGAAGCGTGTCCTGCAGTTCTTTTACCATTGCATATGTTATTATTCCGTCAAATGCCATTAGTTTTCCTCGCTTAATATAAATGATAATTTATTATTTTACCCTTGCCATTAGTGTTTGTCAACGGCAAGGAATATATGATATAATCAATGTGTTATCATTAATTATATAGAAAGAAGGAGAAAGAATTAAATGATAAAAAGCATGACAGGCTTCGGAAGAGGCGAATATAATGATGGGAAGAGAAGCATAATTGTAGAAATCAAATCTGTAAACCATAGATACTCAGATATTTCTGTAAAAATGCCGAGAAGATATTCTTTTGTAGAGGATAAGGTTAAAGCTGCGGTAAAGGATAAGATAAAAAGAGGCAAGGTTGACGTTTCCATAATGGTGGAGAATCTTACGGAAAACGATGTAACCATCAAGCTTAATACCATGCTTGCAAAGCAGTATTACGAAAAGCTTGAAGAGCTGCAGGATGCTTTTGACTTTTCAGACTCACATAGCGGCATTTCTTTGAAGATGCTGGCAGGAATGCCGGACGTTCTGAAGGCGATTCCTGATGTGGAAGATGAAGAGGAAATGACAAAGTGCATTCTTGAACCTGTGAGAGAAGCAGCTGCAGACCTTGAGTCCATGAGAAGCATTGAAGGTGAAAAACTGGCTCAGGACCTTATTTACAGAGGAGGCCTGATTAAGGAACTTGTAGACAAAATAGAAGAGAGGGCAGATGAGGTTCCTAAGGCATACGCAGTGAAGCTGAAGGAAAGAATTGAAGCTCTCCTTGAAGGGAATATCACTGTTCCCGAGGATAGAATAATGGTTGAGGCTGCTGTTTTTGCAGATAAGTGCAATGTTACGGAAGAGCTTACTCGTTTAAACAGCCATATGGATCAGATGAAGAACATTATCGAAAACAGCAAGGAGCCTGATGGAAAGAAGCTGGACTTCCTGGTTCAGGAAATGAACAGAGAAGCCAATACAATAGGCTCTAAGGCAAATGACATTACCGTAACCAATTTAATGCTTCAGGTAAAGGCGGAAATTGAAAAAATCAGAGAGCAGGTTCAGAATATAGAATAGAATTAACTTGAATCAAAGGTGCAAAAGTGCTATAATATTTGCTACATGATAATTTTGAGGAGAAATGTATGAATACAGCATCGCATAAGGGGAAGCTATTTATTATCTCCGGGCCATCGGGGACCGGTAAGGGAACGATATGCAAGGGATTGCTTGATAATCCCAATATCCGGGTTTCCATATCCATGACAACCAGAAGTCCACGAGTAGGAGAGGTACATGGAAAGCATTATTATTTTGTAACAAGAGATGAATTTGAGAAAACCATTGCAGAAGGCGGACTGCTGGAATATGCAGAGGTTTTTGGAAATTACTACGGAACGCCTAAGGCAGCTGTTGTAGAGAAGCTGGATCAGGGTAAGGATGTTATTCTGGAAATTGACGTTCAAGGTGCACTTGATGCTAAGCGCATTTATCCGGACAGCGTATTGATATTCATTCTGCCTCCTTCATTGGAAGAACTGAGAGCACGAATCGAGGGAAGAGGCACGGAGACTGAGGAAGCAATTAATTTACGACTTTCCAAGGCGCTGAAAGAAATGTCATACATAGATGAATATGACTACTATGTTGTTAATGACATTATAGACGATGCAATTGCAAGGACAGAGGCAATCATGATGGCAGAACATGCAAGAGTATCGGAGAGCATAAATGATTTAATTGATAAATTCAGGGAGGAAGAACAATGTTATACCCATCAGTAAATGAGATTAGAAAAAAGGCTGACAGCAGATACACTGTTGTTGTTATGGCGGCAAAGAGAGCAAGAGATATTATCGACAATAAGCCTATCTTAACAGACTGCGACTCCAACAGACCTGTTTCTATAGCAGCACATGAGATTGCAGAGGATTTGATTACTTATTCAAGAGCAGAATCAGAAGAATAAGTGCCTCAGAATGAGGCAATACCCATGACTTATCCTGAACATCTTTGGAATTGCAAGCATTGGACATTCAAAGGAGAAACCATGGTGGTACTAATTAAAAACAATAAATGTGTAGCTAAAGTAGAGACATCTACAATACTTTTTGTTGAAAAAGACGGAAGAAAGCTGCACGTGGTCACAGACAGAAGGGAATATTCCTATTATGAGAAACTGTCTAATATAGAACATCTATTTGACAGCACCTTTTTCCAATGCAGAAAGGGGTGCTATATTAATCTCAACAGAGTAACAATAATGGAAGATCAATGTGTATTTTTTGACAACGGTATGACCTACTGGTTGGGAAGAGACAGCTTCATTAAGACAAAACACGCGTATGTTAGCTATCTTAAAAAATCTCAGCCGGATAGACATTGACTAATGTAAGTGTTTTTAAATTTTCAGCGACAATTTAGTTAAAATGCTTGCAATTCCAATGATTTAAGTGTATAATTAATATCGGCTCATTTTGGGCCGATATTTTAATTTAGCACACCCGATTGTTTTGCGCGAGGTGCCGGAATGCCGGAGACTTTGAAATTTGAGAGGCTGAAGGTTTTGTGCATGTAAGATCGAGTGGAAGGTAAAAACCAGGAGGAAAGAAAAAATGGCAGTAATTTCAATGAAACAATTACTAGAAGCAGGTGTACACTTCGGACACCAGACAAGAAGATGGAACCCTAAAATGGCTCCTTACATCTTCACAGAAAGAAACGGAATCTATATCATCGACTTACAGAAGACTGTAAAGAAGATCGAAGAAGCTTATGAATTCATGAAGACTGTAGGCGAAAGCGGCAAGCCGGTTCTTTTCGTAGGAACCAAG
>JAQXLM010000025.1 GCA_029012125.1 Eubacteriaceae bacterium
CATCCAAATACCTTGGCGATAAAGTTCGACACATTTCATCTTAAATTCATAACTGTAACGCATAGAAAAACCCCCTCTACTGGTTTTGTCCAGTAAAGGGGGTACATATCATTAGTCGGATTGCTTCTTATTTGTTTTCTCATTATTATTCTATTGCTGACGGCTGTCTCCCGTTGCATAGTCAATTTCTATTCCCGGCTGGACATTGTAGCAGTAAACGCTGAAACATATTCCTCTGCCACTGTCCTCTACAGAGTAAGCCTCCATCCAGACACCGTTGGCGACCAGGTTTTTATCCCTGAAATCCGGTGTAACCCTGTACAGCACATGGTTTCCCGTAGCCTCTATATAACTTGCAACCTGTTCCTCAAAAGGCAGCATGCCTGAAATATTCATGTATCTGGTTCCCGTTATCAGATTTTTCTCATTGGCATTTTCACCGGATAGACACCAGGCAATGAGATGACACCGGTTATACAGATATCTGTCCGAAATGACTTCCGGATATGTTACGGTATGCCATCCGCTGGGTTTTATCATTCCTATAGAGCCTCTTTCCCCCTCAGGCATGCTCGCAGGTGACAGGTTGGCAAATGCCGGTCCGCATCTTCCAAGATAGTCCAAAGAACTGAAACTTTCGAATTCACGATCACCGTATTTTTCCACATCAAATAAGGGTTTATTTCCGTTTACGGTAACGTAGGCACAGCCACTATATTCCGGCGGTTCATCAAAATCCACAGCATCTGCAGGCCCGGCCCCTAATTCAAATCCGTTTCCAAGAATCTTTGTAATATCCAAGTCAAAACTATCATATGCAAAGACCCCTACCATGGTTAGAATTACCAGAATGACCACTTGCCTGATTCGTCTTATTCTCTTTTTCATCTCTCGGTTAGTACCCTTGCTTCTTTTCTTAGTAATCCTTCCCACACTCCTTTTCTACAGTCCTTATATTATATCACTAATAGGCCTTTAATTTATCCTCTTTTCTTAAAGTCATCGTCGATTTTTTTCCTCCAGGACTTATCGATGGACTTGTTCTTTCTGACGCTTATAATGGCATCATTGATTGCATCATAGTTCGTCGCCGTTCCTACACTGTCACAGCGGTATGCTACAGCCCGTTCAGCGCCTATGCCAAATCGCTCTGCTTCTGCGGTCACATCGATATTGGCACCCAGGAAGATGAATTCCCATCCGTATTTTTCCTGTTCCTTGTCAATCATCCTCTTAACCTTATCATAGCTGTACTTTGTGCTGGCATTCTCCATGCCGTCCGTAGTTATTATTACGACGGTTTTTTCCGGTCTGTCCTCCGGTCTGGCGTATTTATGCACATTTCCGATGTGGTGTATGGCACCACCCACAGCATCCAGAAGAGCTGTACAGCCACAAACGTAGTAATCTTTTTCCGTTAACTTGGATACCTGCTCAGCAGGCACTCTGTCATGAAGCACCTTGCATGTGTCATTAAACAGTACCGTTGAAACGATAAGCTCTCCACTTTCATTTTTCTGCTTCTCCATCATGGAATTGAAGCCGCCTATGGTATCCTTCTCCAATCCGGACATAGAGCCGCTTCTGTCTAAAATAAAAATTACCTCTGTAAGATCCTTTTTCATAATTGCTTCCTCCTTTTGAATGTCTTTCACTTTGTATCCTAAGAATACACCGAAAAAGTATCAAAAAGGTCGCACGGCAGGCGACATATTCATATGTCCCTGCCAACTGCAGAAAAAGCCTATATCTGTGAGCTGATTGTAGGCTGGTCGAACTCAAACAGCACGGCATCAAGCTCCATCATATTGTAATTCTCATGAGTAATAAAGTATTCTACTATAATATCCGAAACGCTGGAATGTGAAAGTGCATGACCCGCTCTTCCGATAAAGTCACGGGTTTCATCCAGATTCAGTTCCAGACCCATAGCCAGAGCAATGGCTGTTTTCTTTGATGGCTGATAACTCGGATTGTTGATGATTTTGTTAAACAGCTTGCGACTGATGTTTGCTTTTTTGTAAAGCTGTGGGTCGGTC